>JAAETI010000550.1 GCA_024228555.1 bacterium
ATTAAGGGGAGGCGTTGCCTCCCGGCCTCCGGGTCGCGGCCCTTGTCGCTGATCGGGTGGTCGGACCGGCGGAGCCGGCCCTGGTGCGTCAGGCCGGTGTGGTGGCAAAGGTGACGACGAGCACACCAAAACGGTTGTCGCCGTAGCGGGACCCGCGACAACCCTTTGTTGCGTACGACTGAAGTTGTATGGCCTGTCCCTACAGAGCTGACACCGGGCGACACTTGGTCGAAAGTCCCGATCGTTGCAGGTCACAGCCCGATCCCAGTCTCCCCCAAAGCCGCTAGAGCCGCCACAAAACTTGTCACAAAATCACGGGGTCGAAACCCCAAGAGATCTAGCCATTCCCAAGTGTCCGACAACGCCAAACGATGCCAACGCGAAGCCCTCCGGCAACGGCAAACGACTGCTGTGCTCGGCAACACCGGCGACCAAGACGACACCGTCACTCCGGGTGGCGGTCTGCGGCCCGTCGGACCTTGATGGCCGTCGGACGCTCTCCGTTGACAGCGAACGCCTTGGCCTCGCCGTCCCTCATCTGGCCGCCAGCTTCGAGGACTTCGCCGACCTGCTCGGCTCCAGTGACAACAAGCAACACGTCACTACCCGCGCAGTCCAGGACTGGTGCTAGGGTCGGCAAAGGAATGGGAAGACAGCTCACGCTTCGAGATGTCGGGGCCATCGTGATCTTGCCAACACCGGTCACTGCTTTGCTCAGCTTCGCCGCATGCAGCGTACTGGTCGGCGAAGACCAGCTTGAAGACGCCAGCGGGGTCACGGCCTGGGGATGGGTGACTATGGCCCTGCCAGCGATAGCCGGAATCGTGCTCTTCGTAGTAGGTTCCATCCGACCAATGGCCTCCGGCGAACGCACCCTTACGGCCGTCATGGGCACTGTGGCCTTCGTTGGGCTCACCCTGGGAACAGCGTCGATTCTCATCAGCGGCGAGGACGACGCCTCCATAGGTGGTGGCCTGCTCCTTCTAGCCGGCCTCGCTTCGGGAGGTGGCGTGCTCTACCGCACTCGATCGGCTTGGTTCTAGGTCGACCGCCAGCCGCGACGCAACCATGCAACAGGCACTACGGAGCGGTCGGCAATCTTCCGTCGACCAAGTCGGACAAACGGTGACCACCACGGGCCCCGCCAGACCGCAACACTGCGGTCACTACTCGCATGCTCGGCAACGAGGCCGACCCCGTCACTCCGGGTGGCGGTCTGCGGCCTGTAGGACCCCGATGGCGTGACAACAGTGTGCCGTAGCTCGTTGCAGGACCATCTTCCACAGCACCGGATGAAACTGGTTGGACCTCATCGAAAGTGCCCAGCCAATGGCTTCGTCAACGAAATGGCTGTCAATTTGGCTGCTCAGACCACCCTTCAGGGACTCGCTCAACGTATAGTCGCTGGTGGAGGTGTCTGAGCGCCTGGTGGGCTCCCCCGCCTTCAAAGCCGGTCCGGACCGGTCGGTGAAGTCCGCCAGAGTCCGTTTCCGCAGCTTGACGGTACGTCTCCGTTCGGTGGTGGTCGTAGTTGAGCGTGACGGAGGGGTACCAGTTGGGGTACCAGCACCCTCGAGTCTCCCTATCGGCCCTGCTCCTAGGTGAGTAGAATAGGAGTCATGAGCCTCGATCGGATCACCGTCGACCCGGACCGCATGGGTGGCTTGCCATGCATCAGGGACCTTCGGGTCACGGTCGCAATGATCCTCGGACAACTCGCCTCTGGGCGTACC
>JAAETI010000551.1 GCA_024228555.1 bacterium
CCCGAAGTATTGGGGGGGTTTGGTTGGCTTGTCCCGCTGACGCCACTGGCAGTCCTCGGTACCTAGCTGACCACCCCCGGACCCAAGGGGCATCGGATCTCTCCTTGGGGGGTCTCTCCCAGACGGTGGGCATCGCTATGGGTGGTTGCTTCAGCGGGCAACTAGGTGGCGGTGGGATCGGTTCGAGTCCGGTCAGAGACACGACGACCGCAAACAGCGGCCGCAGGTTGGACCAGTAAGGGGTTATGTGATGTTGGCGAGTGAGCCAGTCCAGTTGGACATGGGCGAAGCAGTAGAGGGCTGGTCGATTGATCTGATCAGCGAAGCGACCGGGTTGATGGCAGTCCCGCTAGCGGTCGAGGCCGCACGGTGCGCCCGCCCCAACGAGGGCGTCGGGGTGTTGGTGGCGGAACAGTTGGCCACCTTTGCCGGCGAGACTTTCACAGCAGTGATGGACCGATGGCCCTCACTGATCGACGCCGTAGGAGCGGATCACCCAGTTGTGGTCGCTGTCCTCGAGTACGTGGAGGCGACGATTGATCGGTTGTTGGCGGCGGGGTTTGAGTTCGCTGCGGTGGCGGGGGGTGTGCGGTGATGTGGCACCGGAACGGTCACCGTCTTTCACCGGAGCAGGCGGTGCGGGCACTGCTTGTGTCAGGGACCTCAGCCCAGGATGAACAGATCATGGCCGCAGTGCGGGTCACGGCTCGCCCCAGAGTCCGCCGAATCGCTGAACAGCAGCGGATGACGGGCATCTCGTTGGGGGGTGGCTGGAAATGAGGTCAACGCTTGAAGACCCGGCGGCCAGTTCACCGGTCAGCGACCCCATCGACGGCGCCGATTTCGTTTGGCAGTCAGTCTTTGACTACTGGACCCAGACCCACCAACTGGAGGGCTTCGACAGCCTCCCTGACTCGGCTGCTGGACTATCGCAGTCAGAGTTCGACCAGCTCGGCATCTATGCCTCCTATGGCCACGATCTGATCTATCAGCCCTCACCGGGCGCTCGTTCATCTACCGGGGGATGGTCATGAGGGTCGGAGCTGCTGGTGTCGACGGGGTGATGGAGGCCTGGCCTAGTCTCCCCCAAGCCGTTGACGGATCACCGAAACGGTTCTCCCTGCTCCGCAAAACCTGGCCCTGGATCAAGACCGGGACCCGGTTGCTGTGGGCGTGGCGATGGCCCCTCGCCTTTGTCTGCGGCCCAGTGATATTGGCAGCCGTGCTGATCGGGTCAACAACAGCCGGGCTTGTTGTGTCACCTGTGGTCGGGGTGGTCGGCCCGTGGCGGTCACCGTTTGTCAGGTCCCGGTTCCGTCACGCTGGGGTCCGCACCTACCAAATCATCTGGGACTTGTACTGGCCGCTGGTGTGCTCATTGTGCGGGTTCGTCGAAGTGGCCGGCCGTCGGGTTCGGGTCGCTGGGTTGGACCTGGTTTCCTTCGGGCCGGGCTGGTGGTGGCGTCCGACATGGATCCGTTTCACGGTGACGCCGTGTGCCACTCATGACCGCACCAC
>JAAETI010000552.1 GCA_024228555.1 bacterium
GTCAGCAGAGACTCGTCGAGCTCAATACCTCCGTCGGTGATGATCACACCATCGGCCACGATCTGGTCGCCAGTGCTTATGACCAATACGTCGTCGAGTACGACGCCGTCCGGAGTCGTTGATTGATCCTCACCATCGCGACGCACCGTCACCGTAGGCACCGACAGAACTGCGATCTCGTCCAGGCGCTGCTTTGACCGGATCTCCTGAAAGCTGGAAACCCCGACGATCGCCACGATGAAACCGACGTTGATCATCCCGTCCCGTCCCCGGCCCATCGCCAACAGAGCCAGCCCAAGGACGAGGAGCACGATCGTGACCGAATTCAACGTATTCGCCTTGAGGATCTCGAAGACGCTCCGACTCTCCAGTTCCCCGCCACCATTCGAGCGGCCGTCAGCGATCCGTTGCTCTACCTCGGCGGTGGACAGTCCGGCAGTCGTCATCAGGGCTCCGCTCGAATAGCTTCGTCGTGTCACCGCATACCGGTTCGGTCGCTCAGCCCGGGGTTGTTGGCACAGTAGGAGCAAGGTAACGGAAAGGCCGGGCCGGGACCAAGGACTCGATCAGGCAGGGTTCGTTGTGCCTTGGGCGCGTTCCGGGTGTCGCTACGGGGCGGAGTTGGTGAGGCGTTCTCTTGGCCTGGGCTCGTGGCTACGGTTCTGCGATATGAGTGACGATCAGTTGTCCCCAGATGTCGACTACTCGATGAGGATCGACACCTTCGCCCTCGCTACGGCCACCTACGCCGAGCGAGCTGACGGCCACATCCTGCTGCTGCAACGGGCGCAGGGCACGGCGATGGCCGGGACATACTTCCTGCCTGGTGGAATCGTTGATCCTGGGGAGACCCCTTGGGAAGCTGCACCAAGGGAGCTGGAAGAGGAGACCGGACTGAAGTTCTCAGATACGCCTCAGATGGTCGGCTGCTACCCGATGTACCTGTACCGACGTGACTTCCTACAGCTGACGTTCCGCGGCCCGGTCAGCGGAGAGGTCGTCATAAGTGGTGAGCACACCGACCATCGCTGGGTGAACCCACACGAGTGGACGGAGCGGTTCACCCCCGAGAACATTGAGGCCGAGTCCGGAGGGCATCCCAAAATCGCCATGCTCCTCGAGGGGATCGGCGATGACCTGCGCCGCTACCTCGCTCTCGTCGACGGCCCGCCTAGCAAGCGATAGCAACCAACTCGACGATGACACCCCCCATGCCAGAAGACGGGGCACCCATACCGGGTGCAACAACGACTGCCGGTCGATCATCTTGGTCGCCGAGCGTGGCCGCAACGGCCATCTCGACCTTGATCGCCCTAGGTGTCATAGGTTCAGTCCTCGCTCCGATGGTTCCGGATGGGCTGGATTGAGTCATGACTGATCAGAGGGTGCAGTGACATCGCGAACCAGCTCAGCAGGCTGGCTTCTGGTCGGTTTCGTGATCGTGAGTAGCGGTTGCGGTCCCTCCGACAACGTCGTCACCGCTGAACGTGTCACGACGGTGACCACTTCTGCGGCCACCCAGTCGCCGACGTCATCGGTCACCCATCGCGTCGAGCCGGCGGTCGATGAGCGCCCTGACCTACCATTCGGGTTCACACGGTGCGAGGAACTGCTTTCAGCTGGCGTGGTGACCGGTCCGTTGTCCGATGATCCTCAGATCGCGGCCGCCCAGCAGTGGCGGGCCCACAACGGACTCCGGAGCGACGAGGAGTGGGTGCGCCAAGTTCCCACAATGAACCGAGAGTCGGTCTACGCAAACGCTTTCGATGCTCCTCTGACTGACGAGGAAGTCGAGGACCTCACCAACAGGCCGGGGCCCATCGACGAGGCTGGCCTCAATGCCTACCTGAACCCTTACGCCGACACCATCGGAGGGATGTGGACAGATCTCGTGACGCGACAATGGACCGTGTCGTTCACCAGCGACGTCGAGACACGACGACAAGAGATCGAGGCTCAGTTCCCCGGCATTCGCGTCGTCGAGGCAAACATGACCGAGGCCGAGCTGCGAGAGCTCCAGACGCAGATGCTGGCTGAGCTGATCGAACGGGGCCTTGGATCGGGCGCCGGTGAATACATCCAGGCTGGTGGTGGAGTCGTGGGGCTGGATGTCGCCGTACTCGACCGGTCGACTGTCGCTGGTGTCGCTGAATTTGCTGACCCCGCCACCGTGTGTCTGAGAGGGCAGGAGGTTGGTCGGTATACGCCGCCTGGGCCTCAAGCCGATTCAGGGCCGGGTTGGCGACTGCTCGGTCTCGAGCCGGTAGATGTTGCCTTCCAAGCTGTGTTCGATCGGGCTGGCCTGGAAACTCTCTGGGCTCAGTTCGCTCCAGAGCGACCCATCCCCACCGTGGACTTCGACATGAAGATGGTCGTCGCTATACCGACCGGTGGACGGGGGGTCACCAACGGTCCGTGCGGCACACGATTCGATGGTTGGACCTTTGAAGACGGCGTGCTGCAGCTCGACCTGCCCCAACCGGGCGGCGCCAGTGCCTGCCTCTCGGTTGCAGCTCCGGGTTCATACCTGATCGAGATCGACGCGTCGGGCGTTCCCGCGGGTGACATCACCGCGGAGGTGGTCCGCAAGCAGATGGACGTACCGGTCATGTCCGCCACGTTCAGCCGCTGACCCCACCCTGACCGACAGGGCCGACGCAGTGTTGGTGGCCGCGTCCGGCGGCGAGCGCTCGCAGCAGCTTGGGGACCGCTGACTGGTCCA
>JAAETI010000553.1 GCA_024228555.1 bacterium
ACGGGCTATGTGCCCATGAACCGGCTGCTTTCGCTACAGGCATGGCTCGAGGACGAGCGTCCCGTCGGCACGGTGTTGTTGCTGGACTGCGACATGGTGTTCCGAGCGCCGGTCCACCAACGATCGTCGCCAGGCGCACCATTGTTCCAGTGGTGGTACGACTTCCAGCCCATGGGCCTCAGCGGTCCGTGGGCGACCGCAATCAACGACTTCTCCACGATACCGAGTTCAGACATCGCGCCAATCACGTGGCCATGCCTCATCCATACGTCTGATCTTCGCTCGATCATGCCGCGGTGGATCGATCTGACCGTGGCGCTCCGGGAGGAACTTGGGGCATGGGAGAGCGACATGGTCGCGTTTGCCGCGGTCTTCGCCGAGCGTGGCGTCCCGGCTGAGCGGACCATGCTCGCCGCATGGTTACCGTGGCCAGATGACGTCGTCGGCGATGCGCCGATCATCCACTACTGTCAAGCGCTTCTGGACGAGAACGACGACCAGGTGTGGTCGAAATATGACTACGCGCCGTGGGGTCCTATCGGTGACCC
>JAAETI010000554.1 GCA_024228555.1 bacterium
CACCCAGCGGTAATCCCCGCCGAAGCCAACGCCGCAATATCAGCCTTATGAATCGACGAATCAATATCAGTAAACGAAGACGAACCAGCAGGAAGATCCAACGCCCTCACCAAAAACGAAGCCATCTGCTCCCTAGTCACCGTCGACGTAGGGCAATACAACGTATTGGCAGGCGGATTACACCCCAACGTAATCCCCTCATCAGCAATCGCCTCGATCGCACCTTCATGGACTGATCCGTTGTCGTCGGAGAAGGTCCCTCCGGGGTCAAGAGCAAAGCTGGCAAGCGGGGTTGCGGCCAGCATCCCAAGAACGACCGCACCTACAACCAAGCCTTTGGACAGACGACCCTGCGTCATGGTGTCTTCCTTTCCATTCTCGACACCGCAACGAGATTAGTGACCATCGGTGCGGTATGAGGAGCTTGGGCCCAAGCTCCTCAACAATGTCTCGCACCCGCCGACTGGATAGCTGATGAGCAGCATCAATGAGATCCAGGCGCGGGTGCAGGCCATTCAAGCTCGCGTGACGAGTCCCCCGGTCTCGGGTCAGTTCGGCGCGATCTTTCAAGCGCAGATGGCAGCTGCCAATGCCCAGTCTGCCCAGCAGCCGGCACCAACCGCCGCACCGGTCGAGGGCGAGTTTGCGGTGACCCCGCAAGGAATGGCTGCAACACATATTGGCTCATCGGTCGTCACTCTCGGCGTCATGCTTGGGATGACCAGCGGACCGACCTCCGCACCGCCATCACCAACAGTGCTCAGGACGTCGGGCCTCACCGAATACATGGCCGCACACAACATCGAAGCCCGCAACGGGCGGCTCAGCTCGAGAGAACTCGCCTCAGTCTCGGGAGCATGGAACGGAACCGGCTACCTGCTTCCTCCAGCAGCGGCGGCGTGGGAAGAGATGAGGGTCGCAGCTGCCCGCGACGGTATCGATCTCCAGGCCATCGACCTGTACCGATCGTGGGAGTCACAAAACGGTGCCTACCAGGCGCACCTGCGTGGCGACAAGGCTGCCAACGTTCTCCCCCCAGGCAAGAGCGAGCACGGCAACGGCCTCGCCGTCGACCTAACCAATGGAGATCTGGTCGGAGTCGGAGACCCGGAGTACACGTGGATGAGAACCCATGGTGCCGAGTTTGGCTGGCACCCAATTTCGAACGAGTCATGGCATTGGGAGTTCCGCGGCACCGCTGGCTAGAGGTCGGCCGCAGTCCCGATTTCCATCCGTTCATCAGCGGCGAGGGCCCGACTGAGAGCGACCACCAGGTTGAATACGTCGGGTTCAGTTGAACCGGTCTTACTGGCAAGCAGAATCGTCTCGATAGTCTGCGGTGGCTGCAAAGTCCGCACTGGAAGCGATGAGCCCACCTCAGCCATCGATCGCGGCAGAACCATCGTTCCTCCGGTCAGAGCGGCAACACGAAGACCTGTCACGACATCGGCAACCGTGTGGGCCAAGACCGGCGACTTCGCCTCCGCAGCCACCATGGTGCGCAAGCCGACCTCCGACTCGACATGTGGTCCAGCCACCAGCAAGCCGTGAGCCAACCCGTCGACGGGTGCGATCACTTCCCCGCTGCCCACGATGCCACCAACGGCAACAAGATCCTCTTTGACAAGCGGAAGTGACTCCATGTCGGACCGGTCCAGTTCATCGGCTCCCGGCCATTGCACCATCAGACCTAGATCAAGGTCACCACTTCTGATCAGATCGGCGACGGCCGATCCTGCAACAGCCCGCAAGACAACCGAGCCATCACGCAACTCATTTTCGTACGTAGCCAGCAGATGATCCACCACGCCATCGCTCAGATCACGAGCCATGCCGATCCGAATCGGTGTATCAGATGTCAGATCGACAACCCGATGCGGCTGCAACTTCTCCAGATGCTTCCCTGTCGCAACCACCAGCAGCGATGGCAGCACAAAGAGTGAGGCGACGAGGGCGAGAACGATCATGATTGCCGTCAGGAGACCGTAGGTCGCAAACATCGGCATTGGGGCGAACGCCAGGATCCCAAAGCCGGCAAAGGAAGTAACGGCAGACCCGGTGAGTGCGGAGCCGGTGCCGGTTCCCGCCGCGGCGACTGCGACCAACGGCGCCGACCCTGACCGCCTCTCTTCGAGGAAGCGCATTGTGAAATGTGTCGAGAAGTCGATCCCGATCCCGACCGATACTGCACCGATAATCGAGGTGACAACGTTGACAGCGAATCCGGCTTGATACATCAACCCGTACAACCATGTAACAACCAACAGAATCGGGACAACGCTCACCAGGGCATACCGAAACGACCGCATAAAGGCAGCCGCAACCACAAAACACGCCAGCACGGCGAGTGGGAGAGCCAGCAACATCGAGCGGCGGATCCCATCGAGCTGATCGTCTCGATAAACAGCCGACCCGGTGACGACCACCATGGCATCGGGATCGATCCGGGCCAGCGAACTCTCGAGTTCAGCGGCAAGCGGCTCAAGCGTTTCTCTGGTTCTGACCACATTCGCTTGGTTGCGGGTATCGGGGATTTGATAGGTCAGCACCGTCGCATATCGAGCCTCATCATCCGAGCGCCACAGCACGGTGCCAACGTCGTTGGGTGTCCACAACGGATTGCCAGCTGAGTCGGAGACGCCAGCCACCAACGCTTCGTCATAGAAGTCGACAAGCCTGCTGCGCCCTTCGACGCCAACGTCCTCGAGTAACCCGAGCACTCCAGGGTCGACCCGGACCACCCCATCGTTGTCTCGGGCCAGCGGGCTGTCGTCGACGGCCGCAACGCGGACGGTAAACAGACGCAGCGCATCAAGCGCCTCAGGTGAAGCAAGATCAGTCTCGACATAAACCTGAGCCGGCTCGCCACCTTGGTCTCCGAGATACTCAGCCGTCTTGTCGAGGCCAACAACGAAGTCGGAATCCGGGGAGAAGAAATCATTGACGTCAAACGTCACTTCGAGATGCAACGCGCCCCAGAAAGCAACGGCGGTGACGAGGGTGGCAGCTCCGATGGTTAGCCATGGCCTTGTCGCAAAGCCCGCGACGACCTCCCCAAGCCGCCGCGATCCCTTCCCGGACCGGTGCGCCGCAAAAGCGATGCCGGAGGTGCGCTTGGCGACGAGCAGCGGCAGGCCCAACATCACCACTACATAGCCGAGCAACATCGCAAGCCCGAGGGCCTCTGAAACGAACACGAGAACCAGGACGGTCCCGGTAGCGAAGCCGGCCGCCACCAAGCTGAGGACCATGTCCATCCCACGACCCCAACCGGTGATCGTGCGGCTTCCGAGTTCCCCTTCGGTCAGTGAAAGCACCATGGGGGTTGCCACGCCCAGGAGGAGGAACGCTGCCACGGTGGCGAGCGCCGCCGCATAGCCAAATTGCACCACGGACTCGATTCCTGCGGTTGTGTTCGCAAGAAATGCAGCCGCATCCGACGTAGCGGCGAGCGCCAATGCACCGAAGACTGAGCCCAAGCCGACGACAAAGGCGCGTTGACCCACACGACCCCGTCTTGCCTCCTCACGGACCCTGCCGATGCCGTGGAACGCCGAGTCAATACCAAACGAAATCATGCTGATCGGCAGAATGGTGCTGAGTATCTGATCGCTCTTGAGGCCAATCAGGTTCGCTCCACCCCGCAACCACACCATGAGAATCGCCAGCGCGGCTCCTGCAATCGCCACCGCCCAGTAGGAACGGAAAGCAATCCCAACGATCAACAGCACGGCAGCGATCGTCAGGCCAACAAATGGCCCAGCTAGTTCACCCTGCTCGGCGGAAGTCAGGTTGACGTCCGAAGCCGGGGCCCATGCTGCGAGAACCCTGCCATCGCCCGCTATGGCGTCTTTGAGGTCCCTGGCGAACTGCTCCTTTTCAAGACTGTCCGTTCCGATCGTCACCAGGAAACCGCCCCCACCGAGCTTCTCGTTGTCTGCCGCCACGTTTACGAACAGAGCGGGGCTGTGCCAGGCACCCTCATCGTCTTGGGTTGCCTGTGCGGCGAGACCCCATTCGGTTGGCGAACTCTGCTGCAGAATCGCCGCAACTACGCCATCTACCTGATCCTGAGAGGCGTCGGCAAGACCCCCCGTCACACCAACGTCACGAAGCAATCGATCGACCGAGTCGGCTATGGACCAGATTCCGTGGACGTCGATGCCGAGGCTCGGGTCACGCACGGTGACCAAACGGTCCCCGAACGAATTGTCCTCCCGCATCGCTTGCGAGTTCGTCAACAGGGTGAGTAGGGCGTCTCTTGCCAGCATGTCGCCCTCGTTGGCCTCGACGAGGAGGAAATAACTGAACACCTCATCGGCGAACCGTTCCGCAACCAACTCCTGGGTGGTCGTGATCTGAGTCACAGGGCTTTGCGAAGCCGTCTCTTCGGGGGCCAAGAACAGCATCGGGTAGCTCAACGCAACAGTCGCCACCACCAGGGCGGCGATCACCATTCGTGAGTGTTTGGCGATGGTCGCGGCCAGCTTGATCCCCGGCGATCGTTGCCCTGAACTCAGGCGCGAGTCAGTAGCCACGTCGGCTCCTCCGGGTGCCCAACGGGCGCGGCGCATCGGCAAGCGTTGTCAGCTTCACTCGTAAGACATCGGAGGTTTTCTGACAAACCTTGCACGCTTTGTCCATCACGCTGATAGGTTGTGAGTGTGCAGGATCCGCCAGCGTGTCGGGTCCTACGGAATGGTCACCCGGTCCAAGGTGGGAGGGGCCCCACCGCCTCTCCCACCTGACCGGTCACTTCCTTGCATCAACACCTCCCCTCATCATTGATGGTTCTATTCTGAGGCTCGTTGCTTCGAGCCCCAGGGAGAGTCCATGACCGTCCTCAACACGTCGGCAATTCGCACCCAATTCCCCGCCCTGTGTCGCGAGGAGAACGGCTCGACGGTTGCCTGGTTTGACGGGCCCAGTGGCAGCCAGGTGCCGCACAGCGTGATCGACGCTATCTCTGAATTTCTGACGAGGGGCGGGTCCAACCACGGTGGGGCCTTTGCAGCGAGTCGCGACTCGGAAGCAACTCATGAAGGCGCTCGCACTGCCATCGCCGATCTATACGGAACCCGCAAAGACGACTACATCGCATTTGGCATGAATATGACGAGTCTCAATTTTGCGCTGAGCAGGGCCCTGTCCTCGTCATGGGGCTCCGGCGACGAGGTTGTCGTCACCCGCCTTGACCATGACGCCAATGTCTCACCATGGCTGCGCGCCGCAGCCGACAGCGGGGCCACAGTGAAATGGGTTCCGTTCAACACAGATACCTACCGACTCGACCTCGCCCGGCTCGCTGATGTCGTTGGGCCGCGAACAAGGCTCGTTGCCATCACTCATGCTTCGAACGCTATCGGCACCATCGTTGATGTAGCAGCCGCCACCCGGATCGCCCACGATGCCGGAGCGCTCGTGGCGGTGGATGCCGTTCACTACGCACCACACGGCCTCATCGACGTTGCCGCCATCGATTGCGACTTCCTGATCGCCTCTGCATACAAGTTCTTTGGCCCCCACATCGGTGCGATGGCTGGACGTGGCGCTCTGTTGGAGGAGCTCGACGCTTACAAGGTGCGCCCGTCACCGTCGCGGGGTCCCGACAAGTGGGAAACCGGTACCCAGAGCTTTGAGGCCCTGGCAGGAGTGGCAGCTGCCGTTGACCACATCGCAGACCTCACAGCAGCAAACGGACCCCGACGTGGTCGCATCATCGCCGCCTACACCGCAATCCAGGACCACGCCATCAGCCTCGGCGAGCGTTTCTTGAGGGGGTTGCCCGACACCGCAACCGTATTCGGCATCACCGACGACCTGACTGCGAGGACACCCACCTTCGCCATTGAGCTGGAGGGCCTCTCTGCCCGACAGCTCGCAACCGAGCTTGGCAATCGGGGCATCTACGTCACCGACGGCGACTACTACGCAGTCGAGGTGATGAACGCCCTGGACCGCGCCGACGGCGGGCTGGTACGTATCGGTTTCCTGCACTACACCACTGAAGATGAGGTCGACCGCCTGCTCGGCGCCCTTGGAGAACTTGCCGGAAATGCCTGATCTATTCGACCTTGCTCCCAAGGTGGAGTTGCACCTCCATCTCGAAGGCGCCATTCCGCTGCCCACACTATGGGACCTCATCGAGGGGTACGGCGGTGACCCGAGCGTGCCGACAGAGGCCGCTCTCGTCGACCGGCTCCAGTACTCCGACTTCCCCCAGTTCATTGACACGTGGTGGTGGATGACCGGCTTTGTGCGCAGCTACGAGGACTTCGAGAAAGTGGCTGAGAGTGTCGCAACAGACTTGGCGAGACAGAACATACTGTACGCCGAGGCGTCGTTCTCACCTACGGATTTCGAGCGCCACGGCTTGTCAGCACAGGGCATCGCCCTTTCGATTCGCAACGGCCTGGACCGTGTGCGAGGCACCCAGGTCGTGTTGAACTGCGACCTTGTTCGCGACACGGGGCCCGATCGCGCCACGACGACCTTGCGGGCAGTGCTGGAGGTTGCCGCCAAGACCGACGTTAGGGGTATAACTATCGGCGGATCGGAGCAGACGTACCCCCCTGAGTTGTTTTCGTCCGTCTATCGGGAAGCCGCAGAGGGCGGATTGCGCCTCACCGCCCACGCCGGCGAAGCGGCGGGTCCCGATAGTGTTCGCGGGGCTCTGGATGAGCTTGGCGTTGAGAGGATCGGTCACGGTGTCAGGATCGTTGAAGACACCGACCTGATGGCTCGAGTCGTCGCCGATCAGATCCCACTCGAGGTTTGCCCAACCTCCAACATCCGAACCGGCGTCGTGTCGGGTTGGGATGCTCATCCCGTGGGAGTTCTTCTGGATTCGGGCGCCAATGTCACCATCAGCTCCGATGACCCGACCTTCTTCCACACATCGGTGGCTGAAGACCTGCGCAGGGTGGAGGGACTCTACGGCGCCCAGGCAGACACGCTCACACAAAGGGCCATCAGAGCATCGTGGATGACCAAGAAGGAGCAAGCATCCATAGCCACAACGGTCGATGAATGGTGGCTCGACCACCGCTAGGCGCTCGCCACTCGCCTCGCCTGAGTTGGTCTGCCACTCAACGGTGACTTCGCATTAGCCTTCCCTCTCATGACCCGAGGCCCATCCATCACAGCGCTCGCCATTGGCGTGGTCTTCCTGCTGGCCGGATGTGACACCGCGTCGAGCGAACCACCGACCACCGCTGCTGCGGTGACCTCGATCCCCCCGGTCACATCCACGACAACCACTAGCACCACCACGACAACAACAACCACTACCACAACCCTGCCGCCGACCTTTGACGTCGCCGTCCTCGTAGTCGGTCCCGATGGCATGGGCCTGCCTGATGCAATAGTGGCCGTCGGCGACGAGCAGGCCACAACACCCCCAGATGGGTTGGTCAACTTCACCGAGATGACGCCGGGCCCCATCGAGGTCACCCGATTCGGCTGGCTCCCCACCACGGTCAACTGGGAGGGCAGCGAAGGAACCGTGGAGATCGCAATGGAGCCCCGCTTGGTCAGAGGCCTCCGCGTCAGCAGCGACGTAGCCGCCGATCCGGAACAGTTCGCCGATCTTCTCGATCTTGCGGCAAGTAGCACCGTCAACGCACTCGTCTTCGACACCAAGGACGAGTCCAGCGACGTCTTGTACGAGTCAGAGTCGGAGTTTGCTGCCGATGTCGGTGCCGTCAACCCGATGTACGACCCGACCGAGCTCATCGCCATGGCCAAAGACCAAGGTCTGTACGCAATGACGAGGATCGTGACGTTCGAAGACAGCAGATGGGCCAAAGTGCTGCCGGAACACAAACTCGCCGGCAATTGGATCGATCCCACGATTGTGGAGGCCTGGGAATACCCGTTGCAGCTCGCGGTCGAGGCATGCCAACTCGGGTTCGATGAGATCCAGTTTGACTACGTCCGCTTCCCCGCAGGGCGCACCGCAACCTTTGCGCAGGCGCGCAAGCCGCTCACAGAAGAGGAACGAGTCGCCGCGATCACCGCGTTCCTTACCGAAGCCAGATCACGGCTACATCCGCTCGGCTGTGCCCTATCCGCCGCTATCTTTGCCATCGTTCTTTCATCACCAGATGATCAGGGCATCGGGCAACGCCCTGAAGACGTGTCCGCCATCGTCGATGCTGTCAGCCCGATGATCTACCCAAGCCACTACTCCGACGGCTGGCTCGGCTTCCCCAGCCCCAACGACCACCCAGGCCCGGTAGTCGCGGACGCTCTTGACGATGGGATTCCGCGCACGGCAACAGGAACACAGATGCGACCCTGGCTGCAGGCGTTCTACTACAACTCGAGCCAGATCCTTGCTGAGATATCCGAAGCCGAGGACCGCGGGGTAGGTTGGATCCTCTGGAATGCAAGGGGCAACTACGCTCAGTCGGCGCTCCCGCCACTGGAGGAATGATGACTGTTCGCTTTGATGCAATCGGTATGGTTGTTACCGAAATGGCCGCCACCCTGGCCTTCTATCGGATGCTCGATCTCGAGATCACAACTGCCGCAGACAACGAAGGCCATGCCGAGGCGGTGTTGCCAGGTGGCATTCGCTTGATGTGGGATACGGTCGAGGTCGTGCAGAGCTTCAGCGAATGGGAGCCACCTCAGGGTGGCCACAGGATGGCGGTCGCGTTCCTGTGCAACAACCCTGATGCGGTTGACGCCAAATACCGGGAGTTGGTCGGTGCCGGTCATCGAGGACATGTAGCCCCGTTCGATGCATTCTGGGGACAGCGCTATGCAACGGTCCTCGACCCCGATGGCAATCCCGTCGACCTCTTTGCCGCCCTACCCACGTAGGAGTTCGCACAGCCAACTCCCAAGGAACTCACCTTTGGGGAGTTCCCATACTCTCAGATGATCGTCCACTCGGTCTGGACAACGGCACCATCGTCGCCGGCCAGTTTGCAGGTGAGTCGCACCGAACCGGTCGGGACGTCCTCAAAGGTGAACCGGCCCAGGCTGTCAGACAGCGCGGTCCGTGTATCGTCTTCGTGGTGCAGCGTGATCTCGGCCGGTTGCGGCGGTACCAGCTGCCCAACCAACCGACGCGACGTTTCCGAGACGACTACCAGCTCGATCTCCACGCCTGGCGTCCTAAAGGTCATCTGACGAGTTGCATCGGAGCTGCGCACGCCAGCCAACTCCTCCGCAGCGGAGTCAAACACAAGCGCGGCCAACTCGGCGTCGATGGTGCGCCAAGTGAACGTCTCCTTGGCGGCGGTGGTCACAGCCTCCGGCAGTGGGTCGGAGGCGTCCAATGCCGCGGCGAGCCGGGCCAGGAGCTCTTGGTCCTTCAGTTCATCAGTCATCTTCGCTCCAAGAGCCGTCGCAGCCGGTCGATGCAGCGTGACCTTGTCGGTCCGATACTGCCGACCGGCATTCCGAGTATTCCCGAGATCGCTTCATAGTCAAGTGGGGGGTCGGTGCAGAGGAGTTCGAGGATTTCCCTGCACTTTGGTGACATCTCATCAAAAGCACCCAGGACCTCGCGGAGTTGCTCGTCATCGAGAAGCCGTTCGTCGAGTGGTGGTGCCGTGTCATCGGGAACCTCGATTGAGAACTCCGTCGGGACCGCCCGCGCCAAGCGGCGTGAGGCCCGAATCGATTCGTTGCGGGCGGTGGTAGCCAACCATGAAGCCAGTCGATCGGGGTCGCGGATCCGATCGCAATGCTCGACAAGACGCAGCCAGACGGTCTGGCTGACGTCTGCGGCGGTTGCGGAATCGAAGCGAAACCCGCGGACAACCGACCACACCAAGCGGCCATATCTGTCTACGAGTGTGTTCCAAGCCTGCTGGTTGCCTGCCCCCGCAGCAACCAGTAGCTCGGCTACTGGTGTCTCTGTCATCAAGGGGAACGATACCTCCGCTGCCGCTCGTTTCCGTTGAGTTTGTAACCATCACACGCACGGGCGCTCCTTGCTGTCACATATAGGAGCCGCAACTGCGTCGCCTGATACAGCCAATAGGGTGGACGCGACAACCGCTCGATTGCCTATATGATCCAAGTGAACGGCGGCGACAGACACTGCGGAGGGTGACGATGGGTGCATTCGAAGGGACCGGCGATCTGCTCAAGGGTGGGCGTGGAGCAACTATCGGCGGGATCGGGATCGCACATAGCGACTGCGGTAGCAACTACTACTTCCAGAAAGGCGTGCTGATCGTTCCCGAGGAAGCTCTCGACAAACTCCTCCAGGCGCTGGGACGTCTCGGCCTCGGACAGAAGGACGCTCGGATCGAACCCATTGAGGGCACCGGCATGGTCCAGGTGAGGATTCGAAGCAGACGACCGATCGACCGACTGATCGAGGAACTCGGGGGGACGCTCCCGGTCGAACCCAGCTATGTCCTATTACTGTCGATGCACATCCAGGGTCTGGGTGCCAGACGGCCCGTGCCCGCTCCGCCAAACGTGGTTCCGCGCAACCCACTACGCGGCAAAGGCAAGAACGTCAACATAGGGGTCGTCGACCTTGGTTTCTTCGACCCGGCAAAGGCCGGCCATCCGCGTTGGGCCACTAGGGACGTCCTTTTGGACCAGACCATGAGTCTGCCGGACCCCAACATCACTCACCTTCCGTTCGTCGGCCACGGCAACGCAATCATCGGGATCCTGAAGCAGCTTGCACCGGCTTCTACCGTTTGCACCAGCACTATCGAATCGCAACCAAGCGACACCCCTGGGGGGACCACCGATCGACGCCTCGCTGAGGCCATCCAACGGCTGCTGAGCAGGAATCGGATCCACATTCTTGTTGTGCCGTTCGGCGGATCGACCCGGCACGGAGCGATGCCAATCACCGAAAGAGTTCTGGAGCCCTATCTTGGGTCGACTCTCGTCGTCGCTTCGGCAGGTAACGACGGATTGGACCCGACCCTCTATCCGGCAACAGACCCTGACATTGTTGGGGCCGGTGCGTGGAAGCGAAAGGCAGCCGACCTTGGATGGCTTGGCAAAGCGTGCAGCACAGTGGCCTCGCCAGCCAACGCCATTGGTTCATTGGCGCTAGCCGACTGGTCCAACAAGGGTCTATCTGTGCAACTGAGTGCGGCAGGGGAACATGTTCCCGCTCCGTTTGTCGAAGCAAGTCTCAAGATTCGGTCGGGGGCTCAGGACAAACCGGCAGGATTGCGTCGCGCCAAGTTCGATGGCTGGGGCTTGTTTACCGGCACCTCATTCTCAGCGGCTGTCGTGGCTGGATGCATCGCCGGTAAGGTCGGCGGGGATTCCCCTCCGACACCAGAAGTTCTCGGTGCCGCCGTTCTGCGATGACCGACAGGCTCCTTGAAGAGGCCGCCGCTGCGGTGGCGATGGCCAGGGAGGATCCTCATTCGGCGCTGCAACTGACCGAGCGAGTTATCGCTGCGAGCACAGACGATGACACTTTGGCGACCGCACACTTTGCGTGTGGTCTGGCCCATCGAGCTCTTGCGAACGGGGCTGAGTCGACGAAACACCTCGAAATAGCCGGTTCTAGCGTGACCCCGCACACCGAGTTGCGCGGGCAAATCCTTCGCTCTCTTGCTTTCAACTATGCACAATCGGGGCGCAACGACCTCGCCGACGCCACTATCGAAGAGTCGATAGCGCTCTTGATCGGGCACGAGCAGGACCTCAGTCGGGTTCAACACACCTATATCCTCATGATGCGAGGAGATCTTCAGGGTGCGCTGCCGGTACTGGACCAGGCAATCGAGTCCTTTGCAGCTAGCGGAGACGATGGGCACCTCGAGTTGCTCTACGGCAACCGAGCGCTCATCCACTTGGAGTCTGGCGACGCCGACATGGCGTTGCGCGATCTAGAGCGCAGGTACGAGATAGCGATGCGACTTGACCATCCAGTCTCTGCAGCTGACGCCGCGCTACACCTCAGCCAGGCGTTGGGCTGGCTCGACGACATTCCCGGAGCAATGAAATGGCATGATCGATCCACAGCGCTGCGGGAATCGACCGGTGTCGAAAACCCAATCGCTGAGGCAGAACATGCATACCTCCTCATCCAGGCCCGGTTAATCCGGGAGGCCGAAGAGCTTCTGGTCTCCTGGATCCCCCGCCTTGAGGACGCGGGCGACCGAGCGGTCGTCGGTCAGGCGCATCTCCAACTTGCCGAAGTGCTGTTAGCCCGCGGTGCGTTCAAGGAGGCAGCAGAACAGGTTGCTCTGGCTCATGAGGCCACCCCTCCCGATGGACGCTACCGTTTCGATGTTGCCGCGGCTGGCCACAAGGTTCGAATCGCATTGGGCGACCTGACCCCTGCACTGCTCAAGTCCATGCTGAACACAGCCTCCGACATGGAGGCGAACGGCGAACGACACACTGCCGCTTCGGAACGGTTCCGGGCGGTCGATGTCGCACTCGCCATTGGCAACGTCTCCGCTGCCGCCAGCATGTGCGACGAGGCCGCCGCCATCGTCCGCTCCGGCCCGTTGTGGCTCCAGATCCAAGCGTGGACCGCACTTGCCAAGGTTCGCAAGGCAGCGGGAAATCGCCGCGGTGCGGCCGCCGCGGCGCGGGCTGGCTTTGGCCGCCTCGACGAATACCGCGGCGGTATCGGTGCGGCCGACCTCCGTATCCACGCCTCGGAGCTGGGCACCCAGCTCGCCGGTATTGGAATCGAACTGGCGCTCGAATCACGATCGGTTCACCGCATCTTTGACTGGTCGGAGAGACTCCGTACCGCATCAATGAGCAGCAGCAAGGACTCTGCACCAAACCCTGCGATTGGCGCTGCCTTGGTCCAGCTGCGCCACGCCACAGCGCGGCTACGTAGCGCCAGCGGAGACCGGATACCGGCCCTACGTCGAGAGGCTGCTACCTGCGAGCGTGAGGTGCGACAGCTGGCGAGACAGGCCAGGGCATCACGTCGCACCTTCGCAACTCCCCGCCTGGCCGACATCCAAGCTCAGTTGAGTCAGCGGACACTTGTCGAGTTCGTGGAGACATCGGGACAAGTCGGAGCCATCATTGCTACCAGCGAAACAGCCGGGTGGATCGACCTGGACGAGTCGCCACAGGCTCGTGAGTTGCTCGATCACCTTCGGTTTGCAGCAGAGCGAATCGCCCGGCCTTCAACCAGTGATGCCTCCCGAACGGCTGCGCTCGAGTCCGTGAGTCAGTTAGTCGGCCAGATCCGCGATCAGCTCATCGACCCATTGGAGATCGACACCAATCGGGCGGTGGTCGTCCCCAGCACCGTTCTCCATGGGGTCCCCTGGGGACTGGTCCTCGACATCCCGGTTGAGGTTGCTCCGTCGGCGACTGTGTGGCTGGCCTCTCGTACGGCACCTCCTTCGTCACCGAGCACCCTCATAGTCCACGGTCCCGGCCTTGAACATGCCACAACCGAAGTCAATGAGATCAAGGCAATCGCGGGAGGCACAGTCGCTTCAACGGTGCCCGAAACACTAGAGATGCTGTCAGGGGTGACCCTCGCCCACTTCGCTTGCCACGCCCGGCCCCGCCTGGACAGCCCGATGTTCAGCAGCCTTGTGCTGGACGATGGCGAGCTGACGCTGTACGACATCGAAAGACTGCCGCAAGTCCCCAGCACGGTCGTTCTGGCCGCCTGCGACGGCGGGAGCGCCGTCATGGCCTCCGGGGACGAGGTACTCGGCCTCGCCAACGCATTTCTCAGCCTTGGCTCAACAACCGTCGTAGCTCCGCTGTTCACGGTGTCTGACGAGGCGACCGCATCGGTGATGCGATCAGTCCACCGCTCGCTGGCGGCCGGAAACGATGCAGCCACTGCCCTGCTTGCGGCCCGGCAAACGCCAGACGCGTTGATCGCTTTCACCGCGGGATCATTCGCCTGTTTCGGCGCATAGCCGGCCGCAAGGAAGAAATCCGAGAATTGTTGTATCACGGACCAACCTCCGCCCTCTTGTATATCAGCGAAGACTGCTGTGGCAGATGAGGTCACCAGTGACCCCATTCCCCCTGGGGGATAGTCACGGCTGGTTTGGCGGCGTGTTGGTGGGAACACAATGCTGCACAGCCAGGGGGGAACGAACAGAGGGCACAAACCCTCTGTTCGTTCGCGTCACAGCCTTCCCTGGCTTCTGGCACAATCGTGGATGTGATTACCACTCTTGTGTTCGACGTCAACGAGACCATGTTGGATCTGGCCGATCTCGACCGGCATTTCCTCCGTGTCTTCGACGACGGCCGGGTACGGAAGGAGTGGTTCTCTCTGGTGCTGCGCAATGCACTCACGCTCACCATCATCGGGGATTACTCCGATTTCGCAGCGGTAGCCGGGACCTCGCTCGACATGATCGCCCGGATTCACGGAATCAGCCTCAGCGAGGAGGATCGAGCCGCGATTACGGGCCAGATGACCAAGCTGCGCCCTCACCCCGACGTGCCACCCAGCCTTGCCTCCCTGAAGGAGTCCGGGCTCCGTCTCGTCGCGTTGACCAATTCACCACCCGACGTCGCCAACCGCCAGCTCGAAACTGCTGGTCTCGCCGGGTATTTCGATCACGCCCTATCGGTTCATGCCGCAAGGCGTTTCAAACCTCACCCTGAGGTCTACCTGTATGCCGCCGACTACCTCGACGCTAGACCCGAAGAGATGATGATGGTGGCCGCCCACGACTGGGATATCGCAGGAGCAATGTCGGTTGGAATGAAGGGCGCCTATGTGCTTCGTCGCGGCATGACCCGCAACGCCCTATTCGTCGAACCCACGATCGTCTGCGGCACGATGACCGAAACAGCCGAGTCCATCCTGGAGCTGGCTAGAACGACGTGAAGCCTCGTCGCATGACATCATTGACCCCATGACCGACGAGAACCGCAGGCTGCAGCCCTTTTCTCTCGAGAGCGGCAGAGGCGATCGTGGCACGATGACCCGTCCCACAGACAAGCCAAGCCGGGTGAGCAGGATCGATTCCGCCAACATCGCCGAATAGATCCGGCGTATACGCATAGATGGAGCCCTCGATATGGCCACCGTCCCACTCGTTTGGCTGGCGCACGTCAACGATCTGTTCGATCTCGCCAGACTCGAGGCGTCGCATGAACTCACCAATCCGCACCGTCTCATATGAGACCAACTCGATGTCGTCGCCGAGTTCGTACACCACGCCACGGACCTTGTCGAAGCCAATCCGAGAGAACTGGCGATGCACTTCGTCGGCATCCTGTCCTCGGTCGGCGACGAGAACAACCTCGCTGTTGAATGGCAGGACCCAACCCGCCCAGACACCAACCTGCTCGCCGAACGGGATCCCGACCGATCCCGGTAGGTGCCCCGCCGCAAATCGCTCGGCAGGCCGGATGTCAACCACGGTGGTGCCACCGATCTCTGCCACCGTCAGCTCACGGAGATTGTGGGTGGCCACCGGTTCGGGTCCTGCGAGGTTGGTGGGGCCCATGTGTGCGTAGTAGGCGGGATACGGTTGAAGGTCCGCGAGCTGCCCACATATGAACGACTCGAGATCCCGGTACTGCAACACAGGGTTACTGGCTTTCTCGGCACCGATTGTCGACGTCGTCGAAGGGGCGGCACCGGCCGTGCAGAATGATCCCGCCCCATGGGTTGGATACAGCCCGACCTCATCGGGAAGCTCGGCAAGACGGTTCACCGAGATGTACTGCAGATGGGCAAGGGTGTGGGCGCGATCCATTCCCAGCAAATCGGGTCGGCCGGCCGAGCCAACCAGCAAGCTGCCCCCGCTGAATAGGGCTACCGGCTCGGCATCAATCTCGGCCAGATAGCTGAGGTGCTCAGGCGTGTGGCCTGGGGTATGGATGGGTCGGAGCGTCCAGGTCCCCTTGCCGATCTGCTCGTTGTGAAAGGCGGGCAGATGGTCAAAAGGAACCGCGGCCGACGCCGGCAACACCAGCTCGGCTCCGGTACGCGCCGCCAGCTCTCGACCACCCGAGACGTAGTCATTGTGGAGGTGGGTTTCCAAGACGTAGCGAAGTTCAACGTTGCTCTGATCGAGCACAAACAGGAATCGATCGATGTCACGTTGCGGGTCCACAACAATCGCCTGACCATCGTGGATAACAACGTATGTGTTGTCACCGAGACCAGGGGTACGAATAGTGGTGATATCCATGAGACGGTTTCTATCGACGTACTAGGTCAGTTCGATCGGTCCGTATGGTGAGTCGAGAATCGCAACCAGTTTGGGGACTTCAGCTACCCGGATCTCGAGTTCGGTCCCGAGAGCCTCCAACATCGGCTGCACGGATTCCGGAATCGGGTGATAGCCACGCAGCTGTACCAGCTCCACACCGCTCGGTGAGGTTGATGCGGGATGGGGGCATCCGTCATCCCATTCGATGAGGTTGGGGACGAGACCTTCCCCTGCCCCGGTTGGCCAAGTGAGACGCCACGACAGCTTGGTACCGTCGGGCAGTTCCCGAAACACGTTGTGCACGTCCCCTGGGTTGTACCCCTCGCCATGGGCGTGGGCGGCTACTCGTTCCAAGTGCTCCACCCGGGCAGTCCAGGTGACCAGGCGGGGGGTCACAATGTTCTCCACCCCGTACCAGTAACCCTGAGTGGGCCGATGCTGGCCCTCGTCGGGACCGATGATCTCGAGGTAGGAAGTCGGTCCCAAGGACAGCAGCGCATTGCGGGTTCCGAAACCGAGATGTCGTCCTCCGGCGGCCGCTTCTACGCCGAGCCGACGCGCCAGTTCCGCAACCGTTGCCTCAACATCATTTGTCGCATAAACCAGATGATCGATCACAAGCCAAGACTACCCGTCAACCGACCACGGTTCATGTCAGCCACAGGAGGCTCCCCACGCCTCGGCGAGGGTCATGTGCGAGAGTTCGGTCGTCAGCGCATCCCGTGCCTTCTGCCATGCGCCGTGCAACGCACAGAGTTGATTCTGGGGACATTCCTCGCCATTGAGGACACAGGTGTCGTCGAGGGTCGGGCCTTCCATAGCCTCGATCAGCTGGAGGACGGAGATGTCTTCAAGCGCCACCAAGAGCTCATATCCACCGTGGGGACCGGGTGTTGAATGCACCCACCTCGCCTTGACGAGCGGATTCATGATCTGGGGCAGATACTGGCGTGTTGTCTTCAGTTCGTCAGCGAGAATGGGGCCGGCCACCCTTGTCTCTTTGACACAGAGTTCTTCCATTGCCCGTAGCGCCAAATCAGTTCTCTTGTTCAGGCCTAGTCGCATGGACCCAATGTAACCTGGAAATGCCAATCCAATGGTCACTCTGCGTAGGGCCAAACGTCACCAAGCTCGTTCCCACTCGGTAGTCTCGGCGGCATCACCGCAACGGAGCCAGCAGCCATGATCATCGACGGATTCACCCATCAACTACCGGACAACGACCCTGACGAAACCACAGAGTGGTTGGAGTCGCTCGACGGGGTCATCAGTTCTGAGGGTCCGGCCCGTGCCCAATTCCTCATGGCAAAGCTCATCGAGCGGGCCCAGGCGCAGAACGTAGGTGTACCGGCTTCAGTAAGCACCCCATACATCAACACGATTCCCCCTGAGCGGGAAGCATGGTTCCCCGGCGACGAGGATCTCGAAAGACGAATTCGCCGCTTCATTCGCTGGAACGCCGCAGTGATGGTCGTAAAAGCCAACCTGGCTGCCGACGGGATCGGCGGCCACCTCTCCACATTTGCCTCGTCGGCAGTGCTCTACGAGGTGGGTTTCAACCATTTCTTCCGTGGCAAGAGCGACGGCACCCCCGGCGACCAAGTCTTCTTCCAAGGTCATGCTGCCCCCGGCATCTATGCAAGGGCGTTTCTCGAGCATCGCCTCGAGGAAGAGGATCTCGACAACTTTCGCCGCGAGATAGGCGGGGGCCTTTCCTCCTATCCACACCCGCGACTGATGCCTGACTTCTGGGAGTTCCCTACCGTTTCCATGGGGCTCGGACCGATCAACTCGATCTATCAGGCTCGCTTCAACAAGTACTTGGCCAACCGCAAGGTCGATATGACCGACCAGTCGCGAGTGTGGTCTTTCATCGGCGACGGTGAGACGGATGAACCGGAAACGCTCGGCTCGATCTCGTTGGCCGGTCGTGAGAAGCTCGACAACCTCACCTGGGTCGTCAACGCAAACCTGCAGCGACTCGATGGTCCCGTCCGCGGTAACGGCAAGATCATTCAGGAACTGGAGGCCATGTTCCGTGGGGCAGGCTGGAACGTAATCAAGGTGATTTGGGGCAATAGCTGGGATCCGCTTCTTGCCAACGATCACGATCGTGTCCTCGTCGAGAAGATGAACACAACCGTCGATGGCGAATACCAGCGGTACAAGGCCGAGGACGGTGCATTCGTTCGCGAGCACTTCTTTGGCCCTGATCCCCGTCTCCGCCAGATGGTCGAGCACATGAGCGATGACGAAATATGGCTGCTCCGCCGCGGTGGCCTCGACTACAAAAAGGTCTACGCCGCCTACAAAGCTGCAACCGAGCTGAAGGGCGCCCCGACGGTCATCATCGCCAAGACCATCAAGGGTTGGACATTGGGACCCGATGTCGAGGGCCGCAACGCAACCCACTCGATCAAGAAGCTGAGCAACCAACAGCTATTGACCTTGCGCAATCGGCTACACCTCGAGAACGACATACCCGAGAAGGCTCTTGCGGAAGACGCCGATCCCCCGTACTTCCGACCCGCCGAGGACTCCCCCGAGCACAAGTACCTGATGCAAAGGCGAACCGCGCTGAATGGGCTGATGCCACGCCGTGTCGTCAACATTCGCAAACCCCTCGAGATGCCCGACGAGAGTGTGTACGGCGAATTCGATGCTGGATCTGGCACATCAGAGGTGTCCACCACCGGTGCCTTCGTCCGCTTGCTGCGTTCGCTGGCCCGTGATGAGAAGTTCGGTCATCGGGTTGTTCCGATCATTCCCGACGAGGGACGCACGTTCGGGATGGACGCACTGTTCAAGGAACTGAAGATCTACGCATCGCAGGGTCAACTCTACGAACCGGTCGATCACAACATGCTGTTGTCGTATGTGGAAGACACCGACGGGCAGATCCTCGAAGAGGGGATCACCGAGGCGGGCAGCATGGCCAGTTGGATCGCGGCGGCCACTTCTTATGCGACCCGTGGCGTTCCCATGGTCCCGTTCTTCACGTTCTACTCGATGTTCGGCTTCCAGCGAGTCGGCGATTCAATCTGGTCGGCTGCCGACTCCAGAGCGCGTGGTTTCCTGCTCGGTGGCACCGCCGGTCGAACCACCCTGCTCGGCGAAGGCCTCCAACATCAAGATGGGCACAGCCTGCTACTCGCTTCGACCGTTCCGGTGTGCCAGGCATACGACGCCGCCTTTGCGTACGAGGTGGCAACGATCATTCGAGCCGGCCTCAAGCGGATGTACGTCGACGGCGAAGACATCTTCTACTACCTCACGATCTACAACGAGAACTATGTGCAGCCGGCCAAGCCTGCCGGCGTCGACGACGGGATCATCAAGGGTCTATATCGGTTTACCGACCGCCCCGAGGGTGGCTCGCACCAGGCAACGATCCTGTTCTCCGGACCTGCCCACGCTGCCGCCCGTCAGGCCCAGGTTGACCTTCTGGAGCACTACGACGTAGCCGCCGACCTGTGGAGCGCCACCAGTTACAAGAGACTGCGAGAGGAAGCGGTCGATGTGGAGCGGTGGAACCGGTTGCATCCGGCCGAACCCGCTCGCATCCCGTTTGTGACGGAGGCGTTGCAGGGGGGCACCGGCCCGATCGTTGCCGTATCTGACTTCATGAAGGCCGTTCCCGATCAAGTCGGCAGGTGGATTCCTCGACAGTTCGTCACGTTGGGCACGGATGGCTTCGGCCGCTCCGACACCAGGGAGGCCCTACGCAACTTCTTCGAGGTCGACACCGGACATGTCGTCGTCGGAACGCTGTCGGGGCTAGCCGCCGAAGGTGTCATCGATGCCGGCGTCGTCCAAGACGCGATCAGGCGATATGAGATCGATACCGAGGTCGGCAACCCCTTCGATAGATAGTGGCGCGACGACTAACTTCGCGGACATGACACAGCTGTTCGAATTCAGCGACGTTCACGTTGCGGTCGAAGATGCTTCGATCCTGTCTGGAGTGACGACGACAATCCCCGTCGACAAGCTGACCGTGATCGCCGGAGAATCCGGCTCGGGGAAGACAAGCTTGCTCCGCTTGTGTAACCGACTGGATGTGCCCACGTCGGGGACCATCGGCTTCCGCGGTCGAGACTTGCTCGAACTCGACCCACAACAACTGCGCCGCCGTGTCGGGATGGTGTTCCAAAGACCGGTTCTCTTCGGCGGGACGGTCCGTGACAATTTCCTCGTCGCAGATCCGACGGCCTCGGACGAAACGATGTGCGAAGTGCTGACGGATGTCCAGCTTGACCCGGCGTTCCTGGATCGCATTGGTGACGAGTTGTCCGGAGGTGAAGCACAAAGGGTCTGTCTAGCCCGCACCCTGTTGTGCGAACCAGAAGTGCTTCTGATGGACGAAGCAACAGCGTCGCTGCACCAGGCTGCCACGAGAACCCTCGAGGAGACGGTCAGCCGGCTCCGCACCGACGCCGGCGTCGGAGTCGTCTGGGTCACTCACGATCTCGGCCAGATCGAGAGACTCGCAGAACACTTGATCGTCCTGACCGAGGGGCGGGTTCGCTACACCGGAGGCGCCGGCACTCCGGAAGCGAGAGCAGCACTCGCCTCGTTGGCAACGGAGGCCGAGGACTGATGCTCGAAGGTGACGTCGATGCGATCGGTCTCGCAACCTCTCTGATTCTGGTGGGTGTCGCTCTGGCGGTGTCGCTGAGCCAGCAACTGAGGCTCGAGAAGCAACTCATCTGGGCGACCGTCCGGGCGTTTGTCCAACTAGTCGTCATGGGATTCGTCCTCGCCTGGCTCCTCGAGCCGGGGCGAGGCGTTGCCTATTCATGGGTATGGGTTGCCTGCATGGTTGTGTTTGCTGGGTGGACCGTCCACAAACGCGCTCCTGAAGTGCCAGGGCTCTTCGGAATGGCAGTCGTCGCTCTAGCCGCTTCAACGCTTGTCACCATGGGCGTGATCTTCGGATTTGGGGTCTTCCCAATGGAAGCTCGCGCCATCGTGCCCCTCGGTGGAATGATGATCGGCAACTCTCTGAGCGGCACAGTGCTCGCCGCACGACGGGTCGCCGACGAGCTAACCGAAAAGCGACCCGAGGTCGAAGCGCGACTGGCTCTCGGTCACTCGTCACAGCAGGCCGGCCGACCATACGTCCGTTCCGCTATGCGCACCGCGCTCACTCCTCAGATCGAATCTACAAAGGCCGTTGGCCTCGTCTTCCTACCTGGTGCGATGACAGGGCTCATCCTCGCCGGTGTCGACCCTGTCGATGCTGTGCTGGTGCAGGCCGCGATCATGTATCTGATCTTGGGTGCGGTTGCGACGACTTCCCTTGTTGTCGGACTCGGATCGGTCCGGCAGCTCTTCACGCCGGACCACCGGTTGCGCCGACTCACCAGAAGCAGCGACTGAACCGTCATCGCCGGGCCAATCCATCTGCTGTAATCGTCATGGGCCTGTCCCCCATCACAGCAAGGAACACAATGAAGCTCGGCGTCAGCATCTTCCCGACCGACAAGACAATCGACCCCGGCGCTCTGGCCGCAGCGGCTGAGGATCTTGGCTTCGAGTCGCTGTGGTTCCCAGAGCACAGCCACATTCCGACAAGCCGGGAAACACCGTGGGGTGGCCGGGCCGGCGCACCACCGCTGCCCGAGATGTATTGGCGTACCTATGACCAGTTCGTAGCCCTCATGGCCTCGGCCGCTGCAACCAGCACACTGAAGGTCGCCAGCGGCATCACTCTCGTCGCACAGCGAGATCCGATCTGGCTGGCCAAGCAGGTGGCAACTGTCGATGCCCTCTCGGGAGGGAGATTGCTCTTTGGAGTTGGCTATGGGTGGAACAAGGAAGAGCTTGCTCACCACGGGGTGAAATACACCGAACGCCGCGCTCTCCTGCGGGAGAAGATCCTGATGATGAAAGAACTGTGGACCCAGGAAGAGGCAGCCTATTCGGGCGAGATGATCGAGCTAGAACCAAGCTGGTCATGGCCGAAGCCTGAACAGCAACCGCATCCTCCAATCATCATGGGAGGTGCCGCCGGACCCAAGACCTTCGCCCACATAATGGAGTTCTGCGACGGCTGGATGCCGATCTACGGCGCCTATGAGTTCGTCAGCAAGCTCGGCGAAATGCGGGAGGCCGCTGAGCTAGCGGGACGTGATCCGGCGACCATCGAGTTGGGTGTGTTCAACGCACCGAGAGACGTGGAGAAGTTGGAGGAACTGCGGGCTGCCGGTGTGACCCGGGCGGTCTTCAATCTCCCCCCGGTGGAGGCACCGGTCGTTCTCAGCAAGCTCGAGAAGTACGCCGGGTTCCTCGACAAGGTCTAGCCAGATTCCTGTTCAAGCCCCGTCGGGGAAGAGACAGAACGGGTGCCCCTCTGGGTCAAGCATGACTGTGACGTCATCCTGCGGCTGATGTTCGGCGACCGTGGCCCCAGCTTCGACCGCCCATGCAACGCCTGCTTCCAGGTCATCGACACCGATATCGATGTGCATCATCATCTGCTGGTCACCAGGGCTCGATAGCCAGGTCGGAGGCGAGTAGTGCTCCTCCCACTGGAACTCCATCTTGCGATCTCCGGCCGGTGAGCGCAGCCTGGCCCAACCGTCCTCAAGGGGGAATCCGGGCCGGGGCCCTTCGACCTCGACTATCTCCCATCCCAGCAATCGTGCGTAGAAGCGGGCCAACTCCACGGGATTAGCCGCATCGAGGACAGGTCCGGCGATCCGCATCTCAGGCCTCGTCACCGTGTCCTCCTAGAGCCGTACCTCAACGAGCGGGCTCCCCTCAACCCAGTTATCGAGCGAAGCGTCTGGAGCAACTCGCGACGTGATCTCGGCAAGAACCGGCCGGCGTCTCTCCTCACCAACGACGGGGATTGCCATTGCCGGCAGATCACGCCGCAAGCTCTCTTTGAGGTGGATCGTGAATGCGGCGTTCCCCATCAGGTTGGCGTACCACGACCGCGGACCAGGGGTCCCGGTGATGTAGATGCGGCCCTCGACATTGTGGAACCATATCTCGATCCGGCGTTGCTCTCCCGAGTAGCGACCGATTGTGGTGATATCGATGACTCGATCGGTTTCAAGTGCCTGTTGAACATCCGCATCCATCGTTCCTCCTCAGTCGGCGAGTCCTGACATGGCGACGATGCGGGTCGGGCGCAGTCGTGCCAAGTACTCCCCAGCAACCCCGTTTCTCACGCCATACTCCTCGGCTCGCTCGCGACCCATGTAGCGTGCTGCGATCGTGGTCCCCCAGCTGACGAGTTCCGAGATGTCCTCAGATACGCTCACAGTGCCCTCCACAAGCACAAAGGCGTAGGGGGCAATCTCTTCATCGACTACGAGGGACACACGATTGTCACGGCGGATTGCCCTCCCCTTGCCACTCGACTCGTGAGTCATGAAGACTATGTCCTCGCCATCGAGCACAAACCAGATCGGCGTCACATGGGCTCGGCCATTCTTGAGCACAACAGCCAGCTTCCCCGTTCTCGTTCCGTGCGAGAGGAAGCGGCGAGTCTGCTCCGGTGTCATTTTCTGCATGAGTCCAACCTAGACCACGCCGCGGAACGCCGTCGACGCCTCCGGCGATTGCCCGTGGCGGGGGCCAAACGGCCTATGGATGCGAATACCTGAATGTGGTCCAATCGTTCACACAAGGGAGAGCAAACGTGAACGCGCCAGCGTTCGAGGAGGAGACCATGAGTAGGCGTTTACCCGCGTTCGGAGTCATAGCAATTGGGGTGATAGTTCTTGTCGTGCTTTTCACCAACAGCCTGTTCAGCGTAGGGCCCGCATTCGAGGAGCTAACCGACTCATTCCGGCCGATCATGACCGAAGAAGCTATCGCAGCCGCGGAAGCTGACGTCGCCGGTCTCGGTGCGGTCAGCGAAGAGTTCAACACCATGTTGGCTCCGGCTCTCGCAGCGCAGTTGCAGATGTCCCCTGAGGACTTGAACGCCTTTATGGGAACCAACTTCCCCGCGGTCGCGGCCGGCGTTGAGGCACTGCCCGCGATCGTCCCTCAGTTCACCGACGTTGTCGGGTTGCTCTCTGAGCAGCAATCGAATTTCGAATCCGCCGATGCGATCCCAACCAGCTCGCTACCCGCCAGCTCGGTTCCGTGGATAATCCTTCTCATCGGCGTCGGGGCGATCGTGGTCGGCATCTTGATGCTGGGTAACACCAAACAGGCGTGGCTGATCGCCGTCGGCTTTGGCGTGCTGGTGGTCGTTTTCAACCTTGCATTGTCATTCCTGCCGAAGTCTTCAGCGGCAGATGACCTGAACGAAGCGTTGAAGCCGGTCTACACCGAGGAACTCGTGGCCAATTCGGCCGAAGCCCTTGGAGTTGTATCTGCCATGGGCAGCCAGATGCAGTCAGGAATGCTCCCGGCGCTCGCAGAGCAGCTCGGGCTCGGCGAAGCTGAGATGGCCGGCTTCCTTGGTCAATTCCCAGCAACCGCTGCCGCCCTCGAAGGACTCGGAGACTCGCTGGGTCGCTTCCAGACCATGATCACTGCGTTTGACAGCCAACTCGACAATTACGAGACGATCAAGGACACCTCGCTATACCCGATCGCTCTGATCGTGCTAGTAGCGGGCCTCGTGATCATCGTTCTTGGCGTGTGGAGCTTCATGGCGGGCCGCAAGGACGACGACCTCGTGGTCGAACGCCCGCAGGCATGATCTAACCAAACCGTTTAAGCAGAGAGCCCCCGCTCAGGGGGCTTTCTGCTTATTGCGTTAGCTAGACGACGGCGACGGCTTGCTGCGCTGGTTCGACGACGTAGGGACGCAGGGTCAGCGTGAACACGGTCCATCCATCCTCGCGATTGAGTTCCAGATCACCGTCCATCATCTGTGCGAGTTTGCGAGCGACCGATAGCCCCAAACCAACCGATGCCGGTTTCGAGGTGCCGTCATGAGCACGGGCGTACGGTTCGAAAACGTGCTGACGCAGATGCGACGGAACGCCGGTGCCATTGTCACGTACCTCGAGCTTGATCCACTCGGCTCCCCCAATGGCGTGGATCTTGACGATGTTGCCACCGTGGCGGTCAGCGTTTGTCAGCAAGTTGCGCAGCACCTGACGGACCCGGCCGGGATCCGCCCAGGTCTCGAGATCAGTGTCAGTCGCCATCGAGAAATCAACCCGGCCGGAGTGTGAGGACAGGACTTCGCCGATCACGTGTCGCACGGATACCACCTGCGGTGCGATGACAATCGTGCCCGCTTCGGTGCGTGCTGAGGTAAGCAAGTCGTCGACGATGTTGGCAACTTCCTGGCTTTGCTCTGCTATCAAACCGATCAGGTCACTACGTTCTGATTCGTTGAACTTCAACATATTCTCATCGAGTTCGTGGGCAAAGCCGAGAACCGCGGTCAACGGAGTGCGGACCTCATGGCTTACAGATGCGATGAATTCGTCCTTGGCGGCCAACAACTCCTCGAGCCGGCCTTTGGTGTCGCGACGTTCCCAGTAGGCCCCGATCATCTCAGCGGCGAAGTGCAACAGTTGGATTTCCTCATCGTCCCACGGCCGAGTGGCGTCTTCGCTAGTGAAGCCGACACTGCCGACCCAGTCTCCCTCAGCAGTGATCGGCACCAGAACCTCTGTCCCGATCCGAGCGGCTCGATAGAAAGTGTTGGTCATCTTGTCGAGAGAACCGATCCTGGTGACAAACGAGCCACCGGCATCGAGAGCCTCACGTGCGGCAGAACTGATCCTCCAGCCTGTCAATTCCCAACGCCCGGGGGTGCCGTCATGTCCAGTCGCATAGAGCACGTCGCGGACGGTCTGCTTGTTGCCGTGCTCGTCGGCCTCCTCATCGGTATTGGTCTCGAGAAACACATTGAAGACATCGACTCCGTCGACCAGCGCTGCCAGCGACGATCCAACAGGATCGGTGATTTCACGCTTCAGCAATGCCTTCGATGCCGTCGCCGCCGCTCGTTCGATTCGGATGGTGCGCTCCCGCTGTGCGGTGAGAACCTGCGCTCGTTTCATCAATCGGACTGAGATTGCGATCGCCACCGCGCCCAACGCAGCAATCATCGCCGGATACGCTGCCGCTGAACCCCAGAGAAGACCGAATACCACGCCCACTGCGGTTGGAACGGAGACCAGCCAGGCCACAATGAACGCGACGATACGCCAGCTGCGGGGGCCAGCCAGCGTCTGCGGTCCATCCATGGCAATGCTGTCTTTGATAGTCACGACTCCTCCGTGAGTCATGGGCTTAGATAGGTTCTGCCCAGTCCCTGTCGGCCGCGACGCCGAATGATCAAGGACCTGTGATAATCAGTCCATGGGCAAACCAACCGGGTTCGAATTCCAACGTCGCAAGGACGGAACCGTCGTGATCACCCACCACGGACGGACCGCAGCCACGCTTCGCGGCAAAAAGGCCGAGCAATTCATGGCCAAACTCGGTAGCGACGACCAAGGCCTCATGGCACGAATGACCGGCAACTACAAACGCGGCAACGAGCGCTAGATGCTGGCGTGCTGGCGGATCCAGGTATGCATTGCGATTCCCGAAGCCACGCCGGCGTTGATAGATCTTGTCGATCCGAACTGGGCGATCGAATAGACCGCAACGCAGTGCCGTTGCATGTCTGGCGACAGACCAGGGCCCTCCTGGCCAAACACGAGAACACAACGTTCAGGCAACTGGGCGCCCTCAAGCGGAATTGAGCCCGGGAGAATGTCAACACCAAGCACCGGCAAGCCCTCGTCATCGGCCCAAGCAGCAAACTCAGCGACGGTCGGATGGTGACGAACCTGAAGATACCGATCGGTGACCATCGCACCTCGTCGATTCCAGCGTCGCTTGCCAATGATGTGTACTTCCGCGGCGAGGAAGGCGTTGGCGTTGCGGACGACCGTGCCGATGTTGAAGTCGTGCTGCCAGTTCTCGATGGCGACATGGAAGCCGTGCCGTCGCTTATCGAGATCGGCGACGATCGCTTCCCGCGTCCAATAGCGGTACTCATCGAGGACGTTGCGTCGGTCGCCGTGCTGGAGTAGCTCCCGGTCAAGGCGGGCATCGTCGGGCCAGGGCTTGGGATGGGGACCGACACCCACTTCGTGATCGGGCATGGTGCCAAGCCTAGGGGAACCCGCAAAGAGAGTTCGTCGTCTCCCGATCCCCCGACCTCGACAAAGCCGCGGGTTGCCACCGGCTTCTTGGCGCTAGCGGTGCTCGGTTCGGTGGGACCACCGGAGATCGGCTTTGTCGGGGTGTGGCAGTCGCCATCGTCGCCGGACCCCGCATGCTGGTTGGTTCGCGACGGCAGACCCTGCGCAAGCCGGTTCCAGCGGAGAACTCGCCATGAGCGGGAACGCCCAAATGGCGCTCCCGGAGTAGCCCCGAGTTTTGCGTTTCACAGGACTCGCAAGGTAGCCGAGTACCCGATGGGTGCGCCCGGCTACCCGATGATGGCGGCCCGTCTGCCATGACGTCGACCGAGAGCGTATGTGGCGACAGAGAGGCCAACTGCACCGACGCTTGCCGTAGTGGTGCGGATGACTCGACGTGCCGTACGGCTGAACTCCACAATGGGCCAACCGCGGGTCCGCGCCACCGCCTGCAGACCATTGTCCGGGTTCACAGCAACAGGATGCCCTACGACTTCGAGCATGGGGAGGTCGCTGAGGGAGTCGCTGTAGGCATAACAAATGTCCAGGTCGTATCCATCGCGCTCGGCGACCCTCCGGATTGCATCCGCCTTCGCCGGGCCATAACAAAATGGCTCAGCAAGACCCCCGGTGTAAACGCCATCAGCCGTCTCCGCAACGGTGGCAATAGCCCCGGTCATGCCTAGTTCTGAAGCCAGACTCGCCACAATCTCAATGGGCGAAGCTGTGACCATATAGGTGTCCCGCCCGGCTTCCGCATGAAGACCAAGAAACCCCTGTGACTCTTTGCGAACGTCGTCGAGGAGCTGGGGTATGACATCGTCGGCAAGCGTCATCAACTCATCAACGCTGTGCCCTGTGATGGCATCGAGAATCCGATCTCGAATTGCGTTCGCTTTGTCGTCGGAAGCACCCGTGAATCGGAACGTGATCGCCTTTCTGGCATCAGCCAGCAACTCACTAGTCGGAATCATGTCGGCCCGCCAAGCCGCCCTCCCGAAGACGAACGCGGATGAGCCGGCGATGAGTGTGCGGTCGAGATCAAAGAATGCAGCTGCTCGTCTCGTATCGGCCAATGGAGCCCCTGGGATCGCTGCTGTGTACGTTACCGGCATCTCCGGCGAACGCCATCCCGCTTTGGGCTCCGGCACACGGATGAGGGCTGAATCCGCCTCAGGGACGACGAATACGGCCTCTCCAGACAGTACGATTCGCCTATGCGAATCGACGACCAGCGGCGCATGATGATCACCGACGTCCTTCTTGGCGTCGGGATGTTTGGTCTGAGCCTTGGTGCCCTGTACATCTGGAAACTGGGAGACGAGACCAATGTCCGGCCGCTCGATCTCTGGGTAGTCCCCCTCGTTGGCCTACAGACGTTGTCCTTGATCTGGCGACGGAAGTTCCCCGTCACTGTGTTGTCTCTCACCATCATCGGTTTCGTAATCGACCGCGGCCTCAACTACCCGAGTTCCTGGGCCTTCTTCGGAATCGCTTTTGCGATGTACACGGTCGGTGCCCAACTCGAGCCACGGCGCTCGCTGCTGATCGGCGGCATCACCCTCGACATCGTGCTGCTGTGGACCGTGGTCGGGATCATCGTAAATGACGTGGATCCGCTGGCCCTCCTCAGCGAACTAGCGGTCCTCGGGTTCCCGCTGATGCTCGGCCGTGAGTCGTACCACCGGCAACGCCGTATGGTCGAGCTCGAACGACGAGCTATTCGGGCCGAACATGAAAGAGAGCAGCGGGCTGCAGAAGCGGTTCGCAACGAGCGCGTCCGGATCGCCCGCGAGCTCCATGATGTGGTTGCCCACGAGATCACCGTGATGACATTGCAGACCACAGGGGCACGGCGCGTGCTCGAGACGGATTCCGATCGAGCTACCCAAGCGATGGTGGCCGCCGAGGCAGCCGGCCATCGTGCGCTGACCGAGATGAGACGGCTCCTCGGAATGCTGCGCACCTCAGATCCGAGAGCTACTGCACCGCAGCCGGGGCTCGACTCTCTTGAATCGCTCGTTGAACAGATGAACCTCGCCGGTCTCGAGACTGAACTCACCGTCCGTGGCGAAGCTAGGGCCGTGCCGATCGGTGTTGATCTCAACGCATACCGGATCATCCAGGAGTCGCTGACCAACACCCTCAAGCACGGCGGCCCCAATGTCAGCGCAGCCATCGAGGTGGCCTATGACAAGTCCTCGCTCTCGGTCCAGGTCACCGACGACGGACGCGGCGCCTCGACAACCCAACACCCGCAGAATGGGGAGGGACAGGGGCTAGTCGGAATGCACGAAAGGGTCGCTCTCCTCGAGGGATCTCTTTCCGCCGGCCCGAAGCCCGGTGGCGGCTATCGGGTCACCGCTGAAATCCCCATCCCGGCATGAGCAAGATCAGCGTTCTCATCGTCGACGACCAGGCCCTGGTGCGGACCGGGTTCTCAATGATCCTCGGAGCTGAACCCGACATCGAGGTGGTCGGGGAGGCCCACAACGGGATCGAAGCGCTGGCATTGGCCCGCCGGTTATCACCGGACGTTGTCCTCATGGACATCCGTATGCCTGAGATGGACGGCATCACTGCAACGCGCAAGCTATGCGAGGACCGGCCTGCAGACCCAACCTACCCGCGTGTCCTGATCCTCACCACCTTCGATCTCGACGACTATGTCTATGACGCCATCCGCGCCGGAGCGAGCGGCTTCCTCCTCAAGGACACGCCACCGGACGACCTCGCCGAAGCCGTTCGAGTCGTAGCAGCGGGTGACGCCCTGCTCTCACCCTCGGTAACACGACAGTTGCTCGAGGAGTTCACGAAGACGCCGACTGCTCCTCAGCCCAATGCGGGCCTCACCGACCTCACAGACCGCGAGGAGGAAGTGCTCCGAGAGCTGGCAAAAGGACTCTCCAACTCGGAGATAGCCGAGGAACTGTACGTGTCGGAGACAACTGTGAAGACACATGTGTCGCACATCCTCACCAAGCTCGAGCTCAGGGACCGTGTCCAGGCGGTGGTAGTTGCCTACGAGTCTGGGCTTGTTGTCCCCGGCGACGCATAGCCGCAGTATCGGCTGGATCGGGACCGTTTCGCAGATTCCTCGGCGTGCCTCATCCACCGTCTCACATCACCGATCTGGTCTCGGGCAAGTTGACTCGATCACGGCTGAGGAGAGGAATGGCCCTCTTTCCACGCCACGACCGGACCGTGGTCCCTCTCCATGAGCCGTCGGAGACGGTCTTGATCACTGGGCTCACCAAAAAGGCTGCAACCGATCAGCTCTTCCTGAATACGCCAGAGACCTGGCACGCGGCTGCGGGGACTCTGTGAGTCCCCGCAGCCGATCGTTTGCCATTCAGGCGCTAGTGGTAGGAGATCGCCTCCAGAATGTTCAGCTTCGATGCCCGCCGAGCCGGCAGGATCGCTGCCAGGAGTCCGGCGATTGCACCGAAGATGACCAGACCGATGATCTGACCCAGCGGTATCGATAGGACATCGATACCCTGCGAGGCCAGCGCTGCGGTGACGGACACACCAAAGAACAGCCCAACGACGATTCCCAGAACCGCACCGATGATCGCAACGATCATCGCCTCCCAGGTGATCATGCGGCGGATCTGCCACCGGCTCGTGCCCACTGCTCGGAGCAGACCGATTTCACGGGTCCGCTCGAAGATCGAAAGAGCAAGAGTGTTCACGATTCCGATGACCGCGATAATGACCGCCAGGAACAACAGCCCGTTGAACAGCACCAGGATCTGGTTGACCTGGTTCTCCTGTGACTCTCGGTACTCGACCTGGTCACGTACCGTCGCGCCTGCGTATTCGCTTGCGGTGGCGTCAACGACGGCTCGAGCGGAATCGGCATCTGCGCCGTCAGCTGCGTTCACCGCCAGCACGAAATCGAGATCGGCCCCGTACCCCGCGAAGTTCGCCTCGTGGAAGTCCATTCCGACCAGGTAGTTGGCTTGGACAACGTTGGCTTCGGTAAAGACGCCGACAATCTCAACATGCTGAAGTCCAGTTGCAACAAAGCCCATTGGGACGGTGTCGCCAAGCACCCAGTCGTTGTCATTGAAGATGTCCTCCTGGACGAAGACGCCGCCTTCGCCCAGTGCTTCGGTGCTGCCTTGGACGACGCCAAGGAAGATGGTTTCGTCCACCGTGTCGGTGTCGAGACCCATCACGAAGTCCTCGCTGCCGTCGTTGTCCCAGAAACCAAACCGCAACGATGTCACCGCACCGATCTCAGGCTGCTCCCGCAACTCATCGCCGAGGGCGGGGCTGAACCCACCGCTAAACCCGTCGATACTCACTACGTAATCGGCACGGAGACCCTCCTCGATCGAAGCGCTAGCGGACGACTTGATGGAATCGCCGAGAACGAAGAAGAACGTAACCAGAGCCAAACCGATCATGAGCGCCGAAGCAGTGGTCGCGGTGCGGCGTGGTTTCCGCACCGAGTTCTCAACGGCAAGGTTCCCTGTCATGTTGTCGAGCTTGATCATCGGCCATCCAAGGAACCTGGCGGCAGGCTTGACAACAAGCGAGCTAAGCATGCTCACGGCGAGGAACACGAGGATCGCACCCACACCGATTGCCGTTAGCTCGTCAAGCGGGCCAAAATCGACCACGTCGCCGAAGAGTCCGTTGAGTATCCCGCCCATACCCAAGACGAGCAGCACTACACCGATAGTGGTGCGGCGCCGGTCTGACATACGCAGCGTGATATCGACATCTTGCAGAGCGGCAACCGGCGGAATCCGCGAGGCGCGAATGGCCGGCAGTACCGCCGACGCAATCGTGACCACGACGCCAACCGCCATGCCGACGATGATCGTTCTCGGCGCCAGTGTCGCTGCGGTCGAGGGCAGGTCGAAACCGACCGCCGACATTCCTGCCGTCAGCAAGCCTGCGATAACAAACCCGAATGCGAGGCCGAGTATCGACGCAACTAGGCCGACCACGAGCGCTTCGATGACAACCATCCACACCACCTGAGATCCGGTGGCACCGACGGCCCTCATCAGCGCAAGTTCCTTCTGACGCTGTCTGACAATGATGCGGAAGGTGTTCTGGATGATGAACGTCGCCACAAACACGGCGACCAAGGCAAAGATCAGCAGAGCATTCTGCAGAAAGCCGAGGCTTTCAGATAGAGCTTCAGATTGCTCGGCGGCCTCGTCGGCTGCAGACACAGCTTCCACGCCTTCAGGAAGAGCGACGGCGATGCTGTTGCGCACCACATCCACGCTGGCGCCATCTTCCACGATGACGGTGATGGCGCTGTACTGGCCCTCCAAATCAAGAACCTGCTGCGCCGTTTCCAGCTCAAACCCAGCAAAGGTTGCACCTGCGAGATTGTCAGAGTCGCCAAACCTGATGATTCCAACGATCTCGTAGGTGTCTGTGACTACCGGGGTTTCGATCTTGACGACGTCGCCGACCACCAGGTCATTGGAGTCTGCGGTTGCCGCATCGATCGCCACCTCGCTGCCGGTTTCGGGCACACGACCTTCGCGCAAGCCGGCGTTGCCGGCTAGCCGAAGATCATCGGTCAAGGAGGCGCCAAGGGTTGGTGGACCGGTGGGGATAATGCCCTCGTCGTCCTTGTCGAAGATGGTGGCGCTGCTTTGGACGCCTCCTTCGGCGACCTCAACACCGGGAACCGCCACGACTAGGTCGAGCACTTCCTCGTCGATTGGTGGTGGTCCGCTGAAGCCAACGTCGAATTCGGTGCTGGCCTGGACAATGATGTCCTGGCCCTCGTAGATATCGTCAAACAGCTGACCAAACGTATCGTTGATCGTGTCCGTGAAGATGAAGGTGCCGGCGATGAAGGCAACGCCCATCATCACCGAAAGCGCCGTGAGCGCCAGGCGCAGCTTGTGCGCAAACACCGTTTTGAGTGCAGTGCGAATCATGATCTACGCCCCGAACTGCCGCATGCGATCAATCACACTGTCGGTGGTCGGATTGTGCAACTCGTCGACGATTTTGCCGTCCTCGAGAAACACGACCCGGTCGGCGTAGGAAGCCGCCACCGGATCATGCGTGACCATGACGATTGTCTGTCCGAACTCTTTCACGGCACGTCTCATAAAATCGAGAAGCTCAGCCGCCGACTTCGAATCGAGGTTGCCGCTCGGTTCATCTGCAAAGATGATCTCCGGGCGCGACACAAGGGCGCGCGCCGCGGCCACCCGCTGCTGCTGTCCACCTGACAACTCGCTGGGGCGGTGGCTGAGGCGGTCGCCGAGACCGAGAATGCCGACCACCTGCTCAAACCAGGCATCGTCGTGATCCTCACCTGCGATCAACATCGGCAGAAGTACGTTCTCCCGAGCATTGAGCGTTGGAATGAGGTTGAAGGCCTGGAACACGAATCCGACCTTCTCTCGGCGCAACAAGGTCAGATCCTTCTCTTTGAGCGAACCGAGTTCGACATCACCGATGTAGACCCGTCCGTCACTGAGGTCGTCCAGACCGGCGGTGCAATGTAGCAATGTCGACTTGCCGCTACCCGATGGTCCCATGATGGCGGTATAGCGACCGGCTTCGAATTCGACCGTGACGTTGTCCAGAGCCCGGACCTCGGTATCTCCGGCTCCGTAGATCTTCGACCCGCCGTCGAGTCGTGCAGCTGTGGTGCCACTGATGGCTTGCATGGTTGTCATAGATGGGGCTCCCCTCAGAATCCTGATATGGAATTGGTCTCGGTTCGACCGTAAACCCTCACGTTGCATGAGAGTCAATAGCCAAGCTATGCGACAAGCCGTGGCTTGGCGTCGGCCGGAAGACGGATTGCCGGTCATCCGAGGGAATGATTGCCCTGTGCCCCTAAGATCGACCGCATGAGCGCAATTGTCTTTGTCCATGGAGCCGGAATGAGCGGATCCTCGTGGCGATACCAAACCAAGTACTTCGAAGGCGCAGTCGCCGTCGACCTCCCGGGGCACGGAGAATCACCGGATTCCTCCCACGACAACGTCGCCGCGTATGCATCGTGGCTGGGTGAAACTATCCGGCGCATGGGTTCAGAGCCGGTGACACTTGTCGGGCACTCCATGGGCTCACTTGTCGTTTTGGAGACGGCAGCCCGCAACCCCGACATGGTCGCCAAACTGGTGCTCATTGCCACATCGGCAACGATGCCGGTACATCGCGATTTATTAACTGCCGCCGCCAAGAAGGACCCAGAAGCTGCTGCGATGGTCATCAAATGGAGCTTGCCGACCGGCGGCGGCTACGGACGGCCCAAGAAATGGGTCCAAGTGGCAACAGCAGCATTCGTGGCGGCGGCAGAATCGGGACTCATGAGCGATGACTTCCAAGCCTGCGACTCCTATGACGACGCGTTGACAATGGCAGGGAAGATTCGATGCCCAACGTTGCTCATCCTCGGCGAACATGACGTCATGACCCGGCCGACGGCCGCACAGCCCCTGGCAGCCGCCATCGATGACGCTCGTATCGTGGTGATCGAAGGCGTCGGACACATGCTCCCATTGGAGAAACCGGCCGAGATCAACGAAGCAATCAGCCTGTTCCTGAGCATCGACTGAACCGCTATTCCTGATGGTGCACTACCTTGTCCGGTGATGAGGAATCACCGATTGATTATCGCGATCTCGCTGCTCGCCGTGGCAGCTGCCGCGTGCGGAACGAGCGACGCGGTGACACCCGAATCCGTGGCTCCGACCACCACAGCAACCGCCGCACCCTCGACCACGAGCTCCGCAGCGCCATCGACGACCCTCATCGACTCAGCCGGGCCAGAGGCGAAATCGCCGCCTACCACGAAGGTTCCGGTTCCTCCCTCCACAACGAAGCCTCCCCCGCCACCGTCGACCACCACAACCGCTCCACCGACCTTCGCCTACACCGTCAGTCCGGTGAACGCTGAGACAGTGTGGGCCACCTGGAACGAAGGGTGCCCGCTCCACTTCGATGATCTGTCGCTGCTCACTCTGACCTATTGGAATCTGGGTGGCACCGCAGTAACGGGCCCGCTAATCATCAACTCAACGCTGGTCGACGACGTCATCGTGGCATTTAAGGGGCTATTCGAGATCGGGTTCCCGATTGAACGCATGGCGTTGGTCGATGACTACGACGGCGACGACAAAGCCGCGATGGCCGCCAATGTCACATCGGGTTTCAATTGTCGATTCGTAGACGGGACCGATCGTTGGTCGAACCACGCTCTTGGCCTCGCCATCGACATCAACCCCCTCGTTAATCCCTGGGCTCGTGAAGGCAACGTGCTGCCACTCGAAGGCACCAAATACACCGACCGTGAGGTCGTCGTCCCGGGGATGATCAATCTCGGTGATGAGGCGATCACGATCTTTGCCGATCTTGGCTGGAGCTGGGGTGGTGCGTGGCAAACAGCCGACTACATGCATTTCTCTCAACCCGGCAACTAAGAAGCCTCGTGACAAACGAACGTTCGTTTGCCTAGTATTCCTGCCTGTCACGGAGGGAGAGCTATGACTGATGAAAGCCGGTTTGACGCGATCATCGCGGCCGACGACAAGGTGGAACCGGGCGACTGGATGCCCGAGGGCTACCGGAAGACGCTCATCCGCCAGATTGCCCAGCATGCTCACTCTGAAGTCATCGGGATGCAGCCGGAGGGCAATTGGATCACGCGAGCACCCAGCCTCAAGCGCAAGGCCATCCTCATCGCCAAGGTCCAGGATGAAGCCGGTCACGGTCTCTACCTCTACTCGGCAGCTGAAACGCTTGGCGTATCCCGCCACGAGTTGGTCGACCTCCTCCATCAGGGCAAGCAGAAGTACTCATCGATCTTCAACTACCCAACCCTCAACTGGGCAGATATGGGGACTATCGGTTGGCTTGTCGATGGAGCAGCAATCACGAACCAGGTGATGCTGACCCGCACCTCCTACGGACCGTACGCCCGAGCCATGCACCGCATCTGTCGCGAGGAGAGCTTCCATCAGCGTCAGGGCTACGAGCTGATCTTGACCCTCATGCGGGGATCCGAGGAGCAACGCCAGATGGCACAAGACTCCATGAACCGATTCTGGTGGCCGGCGCTAATGATGTTCGGGCCAACCGACGGAGACTCTCCCCACACCCAGCAGTCGATGGCATGGAAGATCAAGCGAATCAGCAACGACGACCTCCGACAGAAGTTTGTCGATGCCACGGTCCCCCAAGCTGAATTCGCCGGTATCACCATCCCCGACCCCGACCTGCGCTGGAACGAAGAGCGTGGCCACTACGACTTCGGTGAAATCGATTGGGATGAGTTCTGGGACGTCGTCGGTGGCAACGGGCCGTGCAATCGAGAACGAATGGATCACAAGAACAAGGTATGGGACGACGGCGCCTGGGTACGAGAAGCCGCAGTTGCCTATGCGGCCAAGCAATACGCCAGGAAGAGCGCATGAGCTACGAAGTACCCCACATGGAAGGCGACGACAAGATCCAGTTTGGATCTCATCGTGAGGGCGGCTGGCCACGCTGGGAGGCGTTCGTCCGTCAGAGAGGTGGCCTCGCCCACATCCATTCCGAGTCGGTGCACGCACCGGATGCCGAAACCGCACTACTCAATGCACGAGATGCGTATCTGCGTCGCGTTGAGGGAGTCAGCCTTTGGGTGGCTCCGGCAGACCAGGTCACCCGATGGGAGTCAGACGCTCCGGAAGCTGCCTCAAAGGACATCGCCCCCCGCCCATCTGCCCTGTGGGAGGTCTTTGTCCGGCACCGTCGCGGTCTCGCCCACGCGCATGCCGGGTCGATGGCAGCGACCGGCCCTTACGATGCCATCGAGAAGGCTCGGCGCGTGTATGTGACTCACGAAGAGGGCGTCGGCGTTTGGGTCGTGTCGGCCGCAACAGTGGTTGCGGCCGACCCCGAGGAGGCAGAGGCTCTCTTCGAGCCCTTCGCTGACAAGGACTACCGATACCCGACCTACTACGAAATCCCCGACGAAGTGGGGCACATGTGAGCAATTCGCACCACCGCTACCTGCTCCGCCACGCCGACGACAACCTGATCTTGTCGCAACGACTCTCGGAGTACATCTCGTACGCACCAGAGCTCGAGGAGGATCTCGCGGTTGCCAACATCGCCCTCGATCATCTTGGGGTCGCCATGCATCTTCTCGAGCACGCCGCCTCTCTCAACGGTCAAGGCCAAACCGGCGACGATCTGGCCTTCCTGCGCTCAGAGCGCGAGTACGTCAATCTGCTGCTTGTTGAGCAGCCCAATGAGGACTTCGCCCACATTGTCACCAGACAGTTCTTCTTCGATGCCTATCAGGTGGTTTTGTGGCGAGCTCTCAGTGAATCCCAGGATGAGACGCTCGCCGGAATCGCCGCCAAGGCGGCAAAAGAAGCCGACTATCACCTGCGCCACTCCAGCAGTTGGATGGTCAGGCTCGGAGACGGGACTTCGGAAAGCCACACCCGGACTCAAGCTGCCATCGACGCGCTGTGGAGGTATGTCGGCGAGATGTTCGAGTCAGATGAGCTCGTCGCCGAAATGTCCGCAGCGGGCATCGGGGTCGACCCTGGCGACTTGCACACGGCGTGGGAACAGCACGTGGAGAGCACCCTCGAACAAGCAACACTTGCCAAAAGTGCCGACGACTACCAGCGTCGTGGTGGCCGTGACGGTTTCCACACCGAGCACCTTGGCCACCTCCTCGGCGAAATGCAGTGGATGCAGCGCTCCTACCCTGGCCTGCAGTGGTGACCGCGGTGACGACCGAACTGCGCGAGATCCTTGCCGAAGTGGTCGATCCGGAAATCCCCGTCCTCTCGATTGCCGATCTCGGCATCTTGCGGAATGTTGAAGAGTCACACGACGGTGCGGTCATCGTCACAATCACACCGACCTACTCGGGTTGTCCGGCAATGGACCACCTCCGCACCGAGATCGAACGGGTGCTTCACGAGAACGGAAGAGACCGCGTAGAGGTGGTCACGACGTTCCAACCGGCGTGGACAACCGACTGGATGACCACCACCGGCAAGACCAAGCTGGCTGAGTACGGCATCGCCGCTCCTCGCACCGATGCTACCGCTCCAATCCGGTGTCCCCGGTGCACCGCAGACGACAGCCGATTGGTTTCCGAGTTCGGGGCGACGGCGTGCAAAGCGCTGCGAGTCTGTACGAGCTGCGGAGAACCCTTCGACCATTTCAAAGAGATCTGAGGACACCCATGACTATCGACACCAAGGCTGTTGAGTATCACCCTCTGACCGTCAGCAACGTCGAAACGCTCACCGATGATGCAGTAGCAATCACCTTCGATATTCCCGCATCGTTGGCCGACCGCTATCGCTACCTGCCCGGTCAGCACATTGCCGTTCGCACCGACATCGCAGGCGAGGATGTCCGTCGCACCTATTCGGTTTGTGCGAACGCCTCCAGCAACCGACTCCGCATCGGTGTGAAGCGTCTCGAAGGTGGGGCTTTCTCGACTTACGCCACGACACAGTTGGCGGTTGGCGATCAACTCGAGGTCACTCCGCCACACGGCGACTTCACCATCCTCCCCGATGCCGAGAATGTCCGACACTACGGCGCCGTGGCTGCAGGCAGCGGGATCACCCCTGTCATCTCAATGATCGCCACTGTGCTCGACCAGGAACCGCACAGCAGATTCACACTCATCTTCGGGAACCGCTCCTCGGCCTCCATCATGTTCCTCGAGGAGCTCGAGGGGCTCAAGGACCGCTACCCGGCTCGTCTCCATCTGGTTCACGTTCTGTCACGCGAGGCGCAGATCATTCCGGCTCTGTCCGGTCGCCTCGACGAGGAACGCCTGACTGCACTCCTCGAGACGGTCGTTGCTGTCGACTCAATCGACAGCTGGTACCTGTGTGGCCCTTACGAAATGGTCGAAGCCGCCCGAGCCACTCTCGCCGGTTATGGCGTCGCCGCGGATGCCATCAACGACGAGCTGTTCTTCGCCGAGCCCACCCCCCCGCCGCCTCCAGCGGCCCCTGTAGACCGAGCGGGGATGAGTGAGGTCACGTTCAGCCTGGATGGGCGCAGCTCCTCGGTCCTGGTGGACCCGGACGGACCGGCCATCCTTGCCTACGCACTCGAGGAACGACGCGACACCCCTTTCAGCTGCAAGGGCGGCATGTGCACCACGTGCAAGGCACAGATTGTTGCGGGCACAGCGACGATGGACCTCAACTTCGCCCTCGCCGACGACGACCTGGCAAAGGGCTACATCCTGACCTGCCAAGCCCACCCAACGTCCGACGAGCTAACCATCACCTACGACGTCTGAGACCGTTCCTACGTATCGAAATGCCGCATATGCGGCCTGAGGTACGCAGGAACGGATCTTGTGGTCACGTAAATGGACCCGACCCCAATTGGGGTCGGGTCCATTGCGCTACCAAGGGTCCCTTTTAAGGGAGTTCGTTCACCCTGTCGGTGCTCGGGGGTGCTACCGGGCCGAATGTGCCCAGGTAGTTAACGAGCGCCTGCAGATCGACACCACCGTCAATGCGTGGTGCGGTGATCGTGGCAAACGTGCCGAAGTTATCCCCGCCGTCGGCAAGGAAACTATTCACCGTCACGTTGTAGGTGGCTGTTGGGTTGAGCGGAGCTCCATCCAACACCACGTTCGAGATCGTCACGGATGTGCAGTCACCGGCGGCAACAGTCGTGGCGAGATCGTAAGTGAACCCTTCTGACACACCGAGGTGTAGGAAGGGACGACTCGATCCGGCCGGCTGGCACTGCTCTTCGAGAACAGAGACAATCTCGGCACCGCTCATCGGGAACGTAACAAGCGTGTTGCCGAATGGCTGGAACGTGAACGCCTCGCCAAAGGTAACGACGCCATCGCCCTCACCCGCCGAGTCGGCGTACGTCAGATCCGATCTCACGCCACCCGGGTTCATGAACGCCACATCCGCACCGTTCGCCGATGTCGCCCACTGCTGAGCGTCAGCAACCAAGTTGCCTGCCGGAGACTCGACACCACGATCGCTGCCCGTCGGGTCACCGCCACGGTTGATATCCGCAGTGATGGTTCCGACCGGAATATCGCCTGCAGCGTCAACCAGCGGCTGCCACTTGCTGATGATCTTGGTGATCTTGCGATCCGGCGTCAGCTGTGACTGATCCACAACGTGGTTCTCGGAGTAACTCAGATCACGACGCACCTCTTTGGTGCGCTTGTCCATGACAAGGTGAATCTCAGAAACGACTCTGCCAAAGGAATACGCACTGGTGACGATGCGGGGATGACCGTCCGCATCGTCCAACATGCAGTTGTAGGGCAGGTGGGTGTGACCGGTGATCAGCACATCGATCTCAGGGTCGAGCGCATCATTGATCGCAACGACTGGACCGGAGATACCAACACAGGCATCGACATCACCAGGAGGTGGTGTCTGCGATCCACCCTCGTGCAACAAGACAACGATCGCCTCGATGCCCTGGGCCTTGAGAATCGGAACGAGCGCATTGGCGGTCTCAGCTTCATCGAGGAAGTCATAGCCTTGGATACCGGCTGCGGCGACGAGCGTGTCGGTGGCCTCGAGGGTCATACCGATGAACGCAACCTTGACGCCGCGGACCTTCTTGATCTCGTATTCGGGAAGTGGGGTTTCGCCAGTCGCGGTCTCGACGACGTTGGCCGCGAGCCACTGGAACTTCGCACCCTTGAACGGCTTGTCGAAGTAACAGCCATCAACCGGATGACAACCACCGTTCTGCATGCGCAGCAACTCGTCGACACCTTCGTCGAATTCGTGGTTGCCCACGCTTGCGATGTCGAGCTTCATCTTGTTGAGTGTCTCGACAGACGGCTCGTCGTGAAAGAGACCGGAGAACGCAGGCGAACCACCGATGACGTCACCAGCTGCAACTGTCACGCTCGTCTTGTGGCCCTTGCGCAGCTCCTTGAGTTTTGCGGAGAGGTATTCGCCTCCACCCGCAGCAACGCCGGCGACCGTACCTGCCGTTCCAGCTTCCACGTGACCGTGATAGTCATTGAAAGCAAGAATCTGCAGCTCGACGAGCTTCTCCTTGCGGTGCTTGGGCCACCAGCCCTCGGCATCGTCCTCTTCGTTGGCCGACGCCGATCCGGCGGTGGCAGCAAGCGATGCGATCGCAATCACAAGAGCGGCGAACAGCGCGATGATGCGACGACGCCTCCCCGACCGCAAGTCGCCCGCGTTCAATACAACGGGTCCTGACATGGGATTCCCCTCCCTCTAGGGCCGGCGCCAACCCGCGCACCGGCAGTTGGAACCGTTTTCTAGCACAATGAAGGGCCCTAATGGCGAGGGGATTGTCCGACTCTGTGTCGATTACCTCTGGGTTAGGTCACCGGAGGTGGGTACTCAACAGCCCATTCCTCCGAGCCCTCTACCAGATAGTCGCTGACCTCACGGCAACGATCGAGGATGCCACACAGCTGTTCTTGGCCCATCATCACATCGACAAGCGAGAGCTCGACCCTGCCCACCAGCGACAGCCGTCTGTCGGCTCCCGTTGATAGGGCCCCAGTCGATTCGACGCCTGATACCTCGATGGGTAAGTCGACGCCACCGATTCCGGCCAGCTCAGCCGCAAGCACAACAAGGTCCGGCGGTGTGGCCATCTTGGGTAGAGCCCAATTGAAGTAGATCGGGAGCTCGAAGTTCTCGGTGGCTTCCGACAGGTCTTCCTCGTGCTCCTTGACCCAGTCCTCAAGGCGAAGCAGCACCCGAGGCTCGACATCGAAAGCGAGATTCAGGTCCAAAGGACCGTCACACGCCGATTCGGGGTGGAGATCGATCTCAAAGGACTGGCGTAGCGAGAACGTCTCTATGAAGTGACGTTCGTCATGGACGTGGAAACCGTGCTCGATTGCATGGTCTTTGACGTAGGTGATGAATCCGGCGATGTCGATAGCCATATGGGAATGGTAACGGTCTCAACCGACAAGACGATCGGCGCCCGAGTAGACATTGAAGCCACCCCCACGGAGAAACCCGATCACAGTCATCCCCATCTCGACTCCAAGATCCGCCGCGAGGGAGGAGGCAGCCGACACCCCGCAAATCACTGGGATGCCGACGACGGCGGCTTTCTGCACGATTTCAAAGCTGATCCGGCCCGAAACCATCATCACGATGCCATCCAGTGGCCAACGGTCACGGGCCAGCTCGCCGATGAGCTTGTCGACCGCATTGTGCCTGCCAACGTCTTCGCACGACGCAAGCAACTCGCCGTCTGCGGAGAAGGCGGCCGCAGCATGGATCGCCCCGGTCAGCTCGAACTCGGGTTGCGTCGCCCGCATCAACTCCGGCAGGCGCATGATGGTTTCGGCATCCAGCTTTGGTCCAGGAGCCACCATGCGAGCCGCTATTCGAACAGCATCTATGGACGCCTTCCCACAAACACCGCACGATGACGTCGTGTAGGTGTTTCTCCGAAACTGCTCAGCATCGACGGTCACACCGTCGGCCAAGATGATCTCCCAACGATCGTCCTCGTCCGCAGGCATCACCGCCTCGATCGTCACGAACTCATGAGGGTGCAACACGATCGACTCGCTGAGAACGAACCCTCGAGCCAACACCTCGTCATCACCGGGCGACCGCATCAGAACAGCAATCGGAACGCCGTTCAGTCGAAACTCGACCGGACCTTCAACAACGACAATGTCGTCGAATGGCCGAGCGCCATCAGCTCCGTGCTTCACGATGTGTCGTTCGATCGATCTGCTCATTCGCAACAGGCTACGAGGATCGACTTCCCCTTGCTGACGATGACACTATCCGCAGGCAGGCAGGGTCAGCCTGAACACCGATTCGTTGCCGTCGTGAACATAGGTGATGTCGTCATCCACTCGACATGTGTCCCGAGCTGCTGGACATCGGCCCACCACCTCCGGTGGCTGTGGGATATCGATACTCGCTTCGATACTGGCCATGTTGGTCAAACTACCTATCTACTCTGACGGTATGAGCAAGTTCAACTTCAAACAGAAGCCGACTGGTCTGTTCAAACAGATACTGCATGCGCCGGTCTGGGTGTTCCGAGCCCGTTTGGGTTTTCTGCTTGGCAAACGAATCGTCATGCTGGAACACATCGGCCGCCGTAGCGGGAAGATCCGGCAGACCCCACTCGAAGTCGTTCACCATGATGGCGACGCTTTCGTCTTGTGTTCGGGCACAGGGCCCGATGCGGATTGGTACCGTAACTTGAAGTCGAATCCAGCCACAGCACTGTGGGTCGGCTCAAGCCGCCACGAAGTCGAGCAGCGGTTCCTCGACGACTCAGAAGCGGCAACCACCTTCGCCGTCTACGAGCAGGCCCACCCCAAAGCTGCCGAGCGACTGACCGAGCTGATAGGTGTATCTCATGATCGCACTCACAAAGGCCGCATGGATATGGTCGCCAGGATCCCGATGGTCGAGCTGAGACTGTGCGACTGACCTCAGGCAGATCTCTACCGATTCTGCACGTGCTCGTAGCCAAACCGCCCTTTGATACACAAGTGACCGCTGGTCACATCGTGATCAATTGGTGAAGTCACCTTGACGATCTCGTTGTCTTGCACGTGCAATTCGAGATTGCAGCCGACACCACAGTATGGACAGATGGTTGTGGTCACCGACTGTGCGGATTCATCCCAACTGCCTTCCGCCCGCATGTCGTACTCGGTCTTGAACATCAGGGCACCAGTGGGGCAAACAGCGACACAGTTGCCGCAATAGACACAGGCCGATTCGGGTAGTGGCGTATCGAACTCGGTGGAGATTCCGGAGTCGAAGCCACGACCGGCCACCGCGATAGCAAAGGTGTTTTGGGCGTCCTCCCCGCATGCCTCAACGCACTTGTAGCAAAGCATGCACTTGCCATAGTCACGGACGTAGAGGTCGTCCTGGATTTTGACTTCCTGGTCGACCGTCTTTGCCGCCGAGCCGAACCGTTCGGCGTCTACTTCGTAGTGATTCATCCACCCCAGGGTTGGAGCGTCTACCAATGACATATCGATCGATGAAACCAACAGTTCGAAGACGAGCTTGCGGCTGGTGGCGACCCGCTCGCTGTCGGTGCGTACCTCGAGCCCCTCAGTGATCTCACGCGAACAGGAGGGAACCAAAGTCCGCGACCCCTCAACTTCCACCATGCACACTCGACAAGTGTTGACCGGAGTCAAATTCTCCAGGTAGCAGAGGGTCGGCACGTCGATGTCCTGCCGTCGACACGCATCAAGAACCGTCGACCCCTCAGGTGCGGTGACCTCTTGCCCATCGATCGTCAGGCTGACCAGTCGGCGCGGTTCGCCGAGCGGGACCGCCGTCATGACGATCCTCCAATCAACCCGGACCGCAAAGCGGATTGCACCGCCCAAGATGCGGCATGGCCAAACCCGCAGATCGATGAGTCACTCATCACCTGGGCTACATCAGCCAACAAGCTCCCCTCATCGCCGCTTCCCGCCGCAAGGCGAAGCAAAGACTCCTCCTGACGCATCGTCCCAACTCGGCACGGCACGCACTGGCCGCATGACTCGTCCCTGAAGAACGCACCAATGCGCAGCACCAGATCCACGAAATCCGTATCCGAATTGAAGGCCATGATCACGCCTGATCCGAGCGACGCCCCCGCGTTGCGGGTTGCCTCGAAGGTGAGGGGCAGATCCAAGCGGTCACCCATGAGAAACGATCCCGCCGCACCCCCGACGAGTGCGGCCTTGAAGTCGCCGACGACTCCGCCCGCCATTGCCAGCAACTCTCCGAGCGACGCCCCGAACTCAACCTCGTAGACACCGGGGCGATGCACATGCCCCGACAGGCAGAAGACTTTGGTCCCTGTCGACTCCGCAGACCCAGTCCCGGCAAACGTATCGCCACCGGCCGTGACAATGGCCAACACGTTGATCAGGGTTTCAACGTTGTTGATGACCGTCGGCTTTCCAAATAGCCCAGCCTGGGTCGGAAACGGTGGTTTCTGCCGAGGTTCCCCGCGGAAGCCTTCGATCGAGTTGAAGAGAGCGGTCTCCTCCCCGCAGATGTAGGCGCCGGCGCCTCGCCGCACCTCGATATCAAACCCAAAACCGGATCCTTCGATGTCGGCGCCAAGCAACCCGGCGCGGCGGGCCGACTGCACAGCCTCTTCGAAGCTGCTCTGGGCGTCCGGATATTCGCCCCGTATGTAGAAATAGCCAGTCCCGGCCCCGACTGCGTACCCCGCGATCGTCATCGCCTCGACGATCGCAAAAGGATCGCCCTCAATCAGCACTCGGTCCTTGAACGTCCCTGGCTCCGATTCATCCGCGTTGCAGACCACGTACTTGTCCGCAGCAGGCTCAGCAGCGACTGCTTCCCACTTGATGCCCATCGGGAACGCGGCACCGCCCCGCCCCCTGAGCTTTGACTCCTTCACCTCTGTGACGACGGCTTGCGGGCCCATCGTCAGCGCCCTACGCAGCGCGATGTAGCCGCCATGGGCGAGGTAACTGTCGAGACTCAGCGGATCGACCCGGCCTACCCTTGCCATCACCGACAGGTCTTGCGCACCGTTGCGGAGCTGAGGAGTCGACTCCGCTACAGGCGTCGGCTCCGCCACACGATTTAGGTCGAGAACATCTTGGATCGCCGACGTGGTGGCCGGAGCGACCACTCGGTCACGCTGGCCTGCCAGTTGAAAGAAGGCCGCGGGAGCCCGTTCGCACTGGCCAAGGCAGGGCCCGGTATGCACGTCGGCCCTGTCCGACAACTCTTCGAGGATCTCGGTGGCACCTGCGTTGCGGCAGGCGATGTCGTCGCAGACATGGGCGATCCGGCTCGATCGATCCGACGTCGCAAGTAGCGAATAGAACGAGGCAACTCCGTATGCATCGGCAGGGGGCACGCTCAACCGCTCGCAGATGTAGTTCATCGCCCCTTTGCTGATATGGCCTATCTGATCCTGGATCTCCCAGAGAGCAGGCAATAGGAGATGGCGGTCGGCTGCGGCCCCATGGAGTCCGCCAAAGGCGACATGGCCATCGAGATCGGTCCTCGTCCCACCGTCCCAGCCAGAGGCGGGTGGCCCCAGAAGGGCGTCGATTGCAGCACGTTCCGCGGGATTGGCGGCTTGCGGCATTAGGTGTAGCTCGATGGGGATCCCTCTCTTCCCGCGCTGAAAGCACAAGATAACCGGGAGGGCGAGGGAGTGCTGGCTGAATAGCGGCGAGCCCCGCTAGATGCTGGCTTCGATCCGGGCGTATGCAGTCGTACCGCGCCGCACCTGCGATGCAGCGTCGATGTCGGCCTGAACGTGCGTCATGTAGTTGGCAATGAGTCGCTGCAGGCGGTCTGCTTCAGCTATCAGCCGACACAATTCCTGCTCATCCTCCGGCGCTGTCTCCAGCTCGACAGGAGCGGACTGGCTGAGACGGTCCCAGTCGCCTTCAGCGAGGGACTCCTCGATGCTGGTAAACAGCTCGGCGACAGACTCGAGTCCGATGACTACTCCCCTGACTCCGCAGCTATGTGGGCCCAAGCCTCACGGAGATCGGTCAGGCTCTTCGTGACGAAGGGCAACGAAGTTGCGTCTTTGTTGAGATTGGCCTGAGTAAGGCGTTCGAGACAGAACTCGTAGATGGCGTTGAGGGAAGTGGAGATTTCTCCGCCCTTGTCGTGATCCAGCGAGAGCATCAACTCGGTGACGATGTCCTGGGCACGGGTGAGTTCCTTGTGAGCCAGCTCGATCGAGCCAAGCTCTGAGTTCGTCAACGCCCACTCTGAGCGGGCGATAGCGGCAAGAGCGCGATCGTAGAGCATCAGCACAAGCTGTAGCGGACCAGCGGTTCCTACTGACTGACTCTGATAGGCGTCGCCAGCAGCCTGATATGAAACAGCCAGACTCGTCATAGACTCATTCCTTTGTCCTTCATAGCTCACTCACCGCCGCCGTTGAGAGATGCAATCTGTTGGGAGAGCCATGAAGACTGGGTCTGCATGCTGGCCATCGCCGTCTCCAGGGCTGCGTATTGACGAATCAACAACGCCTCCCGACGGTCAAGCCGATCCTCCAGGATCTCTATGCGGTCATCTATCAAATCAATCTGGGAGGCGGTCAGGTCTTGAGCCCTGGCAATGCGCCCGGCGCTGCCCTCGGCATATCCGATCGTCGTGTCAAGAGAGCCGAACACGCCTCGGGAGAACGAGACCTGGCCAAGGGACAGACTGCCGCCTGCTCCGCTCACTGCAGAGGCCGTAGCCGTGATCCTCAGAATCAAGCCGGTAGGGTCGCCGGCGGCACCACTCAGCGATTGACCGCTGCCGGTTGCCGCTTGGCCTCCGATGGTGCCTGCAACATCAGTTCCGGCATAGGTTCCGGCCAACCCAAATGGGTCTCCGATGACCTCAAATCCGGCACCAGATCCATACGCGGTGTGGCTCAGCTCGATGTAGTCATTTCCTGACTGATTCGTTGCGCTCGCGATGACGCTGGTAACACCGGCCGTCGTGAGTGCTGTGTTTATGGCACTGGCGACGTCGGTAACGTTCTGGCCTGCGGTGACGCTCACGTCGACAGTCGTGGACCCGACAACAACCTGGAATGTCGAATCCGACCCGGGTGCGGCAAAGATTGAGGAGGTAGCCTTGGCTTGGGCCGCGGCTTGGGTAATGACGACGTCGTAGTCGCCCTCGACTGTTGCACTGCTTGAAGCGACAAATCCGACCCTGGCGTCGGCGGTCGATCCGCCCTCTACGAGAAGGTCGACGACATCGTCGAAGTTGGTCTCGAGCGCGGTCCGCAGCTTGGACTCGTCGACATCGAACGTGCCGTCACGATTCAGGCTGATACCCACCGTGCTGGCCATCGGATAGTCGGAGCTCGCGTTGACCGTCGAGGAGATGGACGAGCGGAGCTCGAGAGCAAGGGTGCGTGCGGTGCTGTTGCCGACGAGCGGCCCGCCTGCGTCAGCCTCCGGGCTGTACTTGGTCAGGTCAGCGATTGTGTTGAGAGTCGAGTTGACCTCTTCCATCAAGGCGCTAATCGCCTCGACCGTGCCGTCGACATCGCGGGTCGTGGAGACGGTCACCGCGGATGAGGTGGTCTGGGTGAGCTCGATGTTGACCCCGTCGATGAGATCGCTGATCGTGTTTGTTGACCGGCTCAGAGTCAGGGCGGAGGCACCGGAGCCGATGCTGATCTCGGAGTCCTGGCCTTGCTGGATGACGTCCATTGTCCCCAATGCGGTGACGGTTCCGGACGTTGAAAAAGTGTTGGCATCGCCGGTCGCATCCGACGAGAGCAGAAGTTTGTGGTCCGTCCCATCGACGGAAACGACAGATGCGGAAACACCGATCCCGAGGTTGTTGATCTCATTGACCAGCTGGTCCAGCGTTGTGGATGCGGTGAGGTTGATCGTCGAGTCGACCCCTCCTTTGGTGATTGTGAAGTCCCCTGCGCCAACGAGGGCTGCGCCGCCACTGAAGTTGGAGTCGGACGCGACCTGATGGTTGGCGGCCAGTTGGTCGACGGTGAACGAAGTCGAGCCGGCACCGGGGGTCCCGGTGACGGTCGCAGAAACAGCAGTGCTGGAAGAAGACGCAAGCGCAAAGCCGTTCAGCTCGGACTGCGTGTCGATTGCGTCGAGCGCGCTGCGGATTGCCGAGTAGCGAGTATTGATACTCGACCAAGCGTTGTCCTCGATCTGATGATCGATTCGCCGCGATTGCAGCTGATTGATCGGAAGCCTTTCGACATCCATGACGCTCGAAATGATTGCATCGGTGTCGAGGCCCGAAGCTAAGCCGCCTATGTTGAAGAGGGGAATTGCCATCGGTTGGCCTATCCAGTCTTTCTAATCGTTGTCGGTTTCCCTTGTAGGAGGGGATGCCCCATTGGGGTCACCCCCTCCCTGTCGGTCGTTTGCCTACCTACTGAAGGAGCGAGAGGACGCTTGATGGGACCTGATTGGCCTGGGCAAGCATTGCGGTGCCTGCTTGGACCATGATCTGATGACGTGTAAACGACACCATCTCTTCAGCCATGTCAGTGTCACGAACCCGAGACTCAGAAGCAGTC
>JAAETI010000555.1 GCA_024228555.1 bacterium
CTTGCTATCGAATGGAGCGCAGAAAATCGATTTTGATCGTTTTGAAAACGACACAAAACCTTTATGACTCGTCGCGGATGGACGAGCCCTTTAGCGCTTTCGGGAAATGATCCTAGTTGGGTCGACAAGAATCACCCTCCGCGCTGCTCGCGAGTTTTGACCCTCCTCTGATTACCGTCGGAATCCCGCCTTGGATTCCCTTGAAGCGGCGGAGGACATGGAGAGCCCTCAGCCCGCTGGAGGGCTGGCAGTGGCCTAGCTGAATCGGATAGACAGCTGCCCGGCAAAGACCGAAGGCCCAGGGGCAAAAAGACTTGCCGGTCTCCCCTGGGCCTTCCCACCCGCGGCATGGAGCCGCAGGTGGACAGTGTTGCCGGAAAGGGGGACGCTTGTCCAGTCCCTGGCAGCTTGAACCGAAGATCCGGGAAGATTTCCGGGAGTTTATCTGCCGGGTCTGTCACACGGGGGCAGTGATCTGCTCACATTGCGATCGAGGTCAGTGTTACTGCAGCGAGGAGTGCTCCAGGGAAGCTCGGCGTCAGTCTCTGCTAGCAGCTGGGCGCCGGTATCAGCAGACAGACCCTGGGCGCGCAAACCACAGCGCACGTCAGGCGGAGTATCTGCAGCGCCAGTCGGAGAAAGATGACGCATCAGGGTTCCAAGACGCTGAGCGTCTCCTACACACTGTGGACGAAGACGCCAAAGACGATCTCGGCGAGGCCGTTAGCCGGCTCGCGCCTGCTGATGGGGCACCTGTCAGCGTTCGCTGCTGCGTCTGTGGGGCACCGTGCCTGTCCAGGCGTGAATTGACAGCGCTACGGCGCCACTGATTCGGGCTCACCGAGTTGGTTTCAAGCTGGGGCCCTGCCCCAGAAGGGAGACGTGCGTCTTCGGGAAGGAGCCGTCATGGAATTGGAATGGCACCAGTTGGAGATGCCCTATGCCTCGCTGCGCGCTCACCGTCGTGAGCGGCAGCGTAGGCTGCGGCAGTGCCTGGAAGAGCACGGCCAGCAGCAACCGATCGTGGTGGTCCCAAAGCAAGAGGCGTCAGGCCGTTATGTGGTCATCGACGGCCATCAACGCATTGCGGCTCTTCGCCGCCTGGGCCACGACACCGTGGATGCCTTGGTGTGGGATTTGGCGGAATCCGAGGCGCTGGTCTTGCAGTGGCAGATGGCTCACGGTCCGGGCTCCTCCGCTCTGGAGCAAGGGTGGTTGCTGGCCGAGCTCCAGCATCGTTTCGGCTGGAGCCAGGACGAGCTGGCCCAGCGCTTCTTGAAGAGCTCCAGCTGGGTGTCGCGGCTCCTGGGTCTGGTGCGCGAGCTCCCCCTCTCGATCCAGGAGTCGATCCGTCGCGGCCAGATCCCTGCCCAGGCGGCGATGAAAGCCCTGGTACCGCTGGCCCGGATTGACCGTGAAGCCTGCCAGCGGCTGGCCGCGCAGATCGTCAAGCAGAAGCTGACGACTCGCCAGATCGGTGCTCTCTACGCCGGATGGCTCGCGGCGGGCCGGGAGGGTCGCCGCCGACTGCTCGAAGATCCCCGAGCCTTTCTGCGTTTGCAGCAGAGGCTCGAGGAGCGCAAGAAGGCCCTGGGTGAGCCAGAGCGACTCCTTGCACGCGCCGACCGCCTGGCACGCCAGGCACGATATCTCAGCCGCCAGATTTCTCGACGTCAGTCGGAGTTTTCTTCCCTGCAGCTGGCCGAGCTGCAGCAAACGCTCGAGGAGGTGCGCAGCGAGTGGGACGACCTGCTGGAGGGCCTTTCGCCAGCGGCCTCTTCGATACCCACCCACACGAGAAAGGAGACGATGCATGCTGAGCCGAGAGCAGAGAACCGCGATCCTGGAGCTTCACAAGCAAGGGCTCGGGACGCGAGCGATCAAGAAGCAGCTGAAGATTTCGCGCGGAGCGATCAAGAAGGTGGTCCGCTCGCAGAACCTCGAGCCGCCGCCGATCGTGCGAGCGATGAAGGCCGAGGTCTACCGCGACGAGATTCTCGAGCTGCATACGACCTGCAAGGGCAACCGGGCACGGATCCACGAGGAGCTTCAGGCCCAGGGAGCGGAGCTGTCCTACTCCGCTCTGACGGCCTTCTGCCGCCGGGAGGGCATCGGCGTGAAGCCGATCATCCCGGCCGGGAGCTACCCCTTCGAGCCGGGCCAGGAGATGCAGCACGACACCTCCCCGCATCGGGTGCGGATCGGCGGGAAGGAAAGGAAGATCCAGACCGCGGCGGCGGTGCTGTGTCATTCCAGGATGATCTTCATCCAGTGCTACCCGAGGTTTCGCCGATTCGAGTGCAAGAGCTTTCTGACCGAGGCGCTGAGGTACTTCGGCGGCGCGTGCGAGGTCGTGATGATCGACAACACCCACGTGGTGGTGCTGCGCGGCAACGGCAAGACAATGATCCCGGTGCCGGAGATGGAGGCCTTCAGTCATCGCTTCGGCTTCCTCTTCCGGGCTCACGAGATCGGCGACGCCAACCGCTCGGCCCACGTGGAGAGGAGCTTCTGGCACGTCGAGAGGAACTTCCTGGCGGGCAGGACCTTCCAGGACTTCCGCGATCTGAACCGGCAGGCCCGAGCGTGGTGCGAGAGGAAAAACTCGAGTTACAAACGCCACCTCCGAGCCAAGCCGATCGATCTGTTCGCCCTGGAGAGGACACGACTGAGACCTCTGCCGGCCCACATTCCCCAGCCCTACCGGATCCACCACCGCACCGTCAGCGTCGAGGGCTACGTCTCGATCGACACCCACCAGTACTCGGTGCCGCCGGATTGGATCGGTCGCCGAGTCCAGGCCCTCGAGACCCAGGAGACGATCGAGATCGAGACCAGCCGATCGAAGCCCACGGTGACCCACCAGCGGGTGATCGATCCCCATCACGGCAAGACGACTCTGCCGGAGCATCGGATCCGGCGCGGCCAGGGCCGCAAGAGGAAGCAATCCGGCCGCGAAGAGAAACTCCTGCTCGAGATGGCTCCTGAGCTGGGTCCCTACATCAAGGATCTCAAAAGCAAGGCGAAGAAGCAGACCACGCTTGCCCTACGGCAATTACTGCGCATGGCCCGTGAGTACCCCAGAGAACCCCTGCGCGGCGCTGTGCAGCGGGCACACCACTACGGCCTCTACGACCTCGACCGCGTCGAGACCCTGCTCCTGCGCCTCATCGCCGAGGAGTACTTCCAACTCGACCCTGACGGAGACGACGATGACAGTGACTGAAGAGCTCGAACAACTCCTCAAAAGCCTTCACCTGAAGAAGGTCCGCGAAATCCTCGACGAGGAAATCCGACACGCCGAGAAGGAGCAGATCACCTACCACGAATTCCTGCTGCGCCTGGTCCGACCCCAGTGGCACGCCAAACAGGAGCAGGCTCTCGCGTGGCGCATCAAACGCGCCTGTCTGCCTGAGCTTTGGGCTCTGGAGAGCTTTCCCTACAAGAAACAGCCTGGCGTCAACCGCCGACAAATCCGCACGCTCGCCGAACTGGATTTCATTGCCAAGGCCGAAAACATCGTCTTCATTGGTCCCACCGGCGTCGGCAAGACCGGACTCGCGTCGGGCCTGCTCTTGAAGGCGCTGCAGAACGGCTACCGCGGCCAATTCGTCCGCGCCCAGGATCTCTTCGACGACATGTACGCGTCGCTGGCCGACCACTCCTCACGCAAACTCATCAACCGCCTCGCTCGACTCGATCTGCTGGTCATCGATGAGATGGGATATCTCAACCTCAAGCCGGAACAATCCAACATCTTTTTCAAGCTCATGGAGGAGCGCTACAACCGTCGCGCGACCCTCATCACCACCAACCTCGACTACGACGAGTGGCACAACTTCCTCGGCCGGCGGCCCATGGTAGAGGCACTGCTGTCTCGGCTGCGCCATCACTGCCACACCATGAAAATCGATGGACCGTCGTTGTGGGAGCCTCAAGGATGAACCTTCCTCCCGATGCCAACGAATGGTGGGTCTTCGACCCCACCATGAATCGCGAGCAGTATGTGCACCAGACCCTTGAGGAATATCGCACGACGCTCACGGTCTGCGGCCGAGTGCGCCGGGCTGATCACGATCTTGCGCTCAGCCTCTACCAGAAAGCAGTCCCTTTCACTGCGGTCGAGGGGGCCTTCATCCTCGCCACTTCGCGGCGATCCTCGCGGGATCCCCGACGCCAACCCCTTGCGCCCATCGGCTCCTTGCGTTACTTCCTGCCCATCATCCGCGAGATCCTCGATACGCCGGTTGATCCCGGCGAGATCAGCTATCTCTGGCTGAAGATGCAAGGCAGGCTCTAAGCCTGCCTCCACATCGGCGGCACGCCTGAGACGGGTGCCGCCCGTGCACATCGACCGGCTGCAGCAGCCCACCTGTATCCCCCCTTTGGCTCCACGTCGTTCTGAAAACGCGATCTGGCTGGGGATCACTTCTGCTGAGCGCAACCGGACCATTCCTGCCTGGCGTTAAAGCACCAGGGCTGCGATGCGCCGCCTTATGCGCCGGAGTACAGCGGCTCCGAAATTCTAGTCCCATGTCCCCGAAGTTCTGTCC
>JAAETI010000556.1 GCA_024228555.1 bacterium
GACTGGCAGGACCTCGACATTGTTGCCTCTACATCGCACGGAACACCAGTAGATCGACACAGCCTCGCCAGATCTCTCCGCCTCCTATGCCGACGAGTCAGCATCGACCCACCCATCACCCCCTACGAACTTCGCCACACCGCAATTAGCATGCAAGCCAACGCCGGACGATCCAGCTGGGAACTGTCCGACTGGGCCGGCACCTCAGAAGCCATGATCAACCGCGTCTACCGCCACCGGCTCCGCCGAGTCTCGACCGTCACCCCTGTCGACGAATGGTCAGACGAAGACTGAAACGGCTGCACTCAGTGATCTCGTTTCCGAGCACCCAAGTCGGGCCAGTACGCTGGTGATGCGTGTGCATGGAGGTGCTTCTCGTTGCGTGATTTCGAGCGGATTACCTATGGGATGACCTTGGTGGGGTGCTGGACTGCTGAGAGCTATTCCGTTTCTACGGGCAGAGATTCAATTGCGTCGAGAATGTTCGTCCGTGAGTCCTCGTCTAGGCGCTCGTCGAGAAGGTTGATGAAC
>JAAETI010000557.1 GCA_024228555.1 bacterium
AGCCGGAGCTGGAGCCATTGCAACTTTGAATGCCGGCGAAGGCGTAGTCACCGTTGTGACTGGTGATTCGGGCGTGACCATTGATTCGGGCAACGGCACCGGCACGGTAGTCGTATCGGGCACTATAGCCCAAATTAACAGCCTGCTCGATGATTCCAGTACAGGGACGATCAACTACCTTAATAGCTCTGACACTCCGAGCGCCTCAACCACCTTTACCGTAACGGTTAACGACGCAGGCAACACTGGCGTCGATCCTGGCCTGACCGGCGACGGCACAAGTGAAGAAGGCACAAACAGCCAGACGATTAACATCACAGCTACCAACGACGATCCGACCAATGCCGGGTCTCTGCCAACCGATATCACAGTCACCGAAGATGTCTCCAGCAACGTTGATCTCTCGGCAATCGACATCAGTGATGTCGACGCAGCCAGTGGCAACCTGACGATGACCTTGACCACCAGCACCGGCGGCGACTTGACTGCCGCAGCCGGCACAGGCATCACCATTGGTGGCACCAGCACGGCCCGCACCCTGACCGGTACCTTGACCGACCTGAACAACTATCTCGACACCGCCACCAATATCACATACCTGCACGGCACCCCCGGCACCAGTGGCGAGGACGCCGACACAATCCAGATCAACGTTAACGACAACGGTAATACCGGTACCGGTGGCGGTACCGATATTGACTTCGGCACGGCAAACGTTGATATCGGCGCCACTAATGACGCCCCGGTCAACACAGTACCAGGTACGCAGACGATAGCCGAGGAAACCACAACAGCAATCAACGGGATCAGCATCGCCGACAGCGACGCCGGTGGCGCCAACCTAACTACCCGCCTGCAAACCTCGGCTGGTATCCTGAATGTAACCTTATCAGGCAGTGCGACGATCAGTGCCGGTACCGATGGCAGCGGCGACCTGACAATCCAGGGCTCGATCACCGACATCAACGCCACGCTGGCGTCAGTCACTTATACCGGCAACACCGACGTGATCGGCACGGCGGCCGATGCACTAACCGTTACTACAAACGATTTGGGCAACACCGGCAGCGGTGGTGCTCAGCAGGATGTCGACAACATCCAGATCGATCTCACTGCGGTCAACGACGCGCCGATGGTCAGCGCACCAGGCAGTGCCCTTGCTGCGACCGAGCAGGTTGCCCTGGCGATCGAAGGCACTGGTTTTGGTGTCAGCGATGTGGATGAAGCGGGCAGCGGAGCTACCGCAACCTTGACAGCTGTCGAAGGCGTAGTCACAGTTGTGAGCGGCGATAGTGGAGTCACGATCGACAGCGGTAATGGTACCAGTACAGTCGCCTTGTCGGGCACTATAGCCCAAATTAACAGCCTGCTCGATGATTCCAGTACAGGAACGATCAACTATCTGAACAGCAGCGATACGCCGAGCGCCTCCACCACGTTCACCGTCACGGTTAACGACGCGGGCAATACAGGCGCCGATCCGGGACTCACCGGCGACGGCACAAGTGAAGAAGGCACCAACAGCCAGACGATTAACATCACAGCTACCAACGACGATCCGACCAATGCCGGTTCGCT
>JAAETI010000558.1 GCA_024228555.1 bacterium
CGGCGGTGTGGGATGGCCAGATCTACATCGGCAGCCGCTCCGGCGCGTTTTACGCCATCGGCGACCCCTCCTAGGGACCGGTGGGAGCAGACTCAGGCCGATCCCTAACACAGCCATCACATTGTGCCGCCAGGATGGCGGCTATGTCCACGCCGACTCGATCCCGCTCCTTGCCAAGAGCGACAGCCATGATCGCCATTCTTGCGCTGCTGTTCGCCGCCTGTGGCAACAGCACCGACGATCAGCAGAGTGAGGTAGCGACCCTCGAGACCGAGCTCACCGATCTGGCGACAGCGGCTGAAGCGGCGACCAGCGATGGAGAGTCGACGGCCAGCGAACTGAGCCCCGACGAGGCAGCCTTGGCCTTCTCCCAGTGCATGCGAGACGAAGGGCTCGACTTCCCTGACTTGTCAATCGACGCAGAGGGCAACGTCGAGCTTCGGGCTGCTTTCCAGACGGTGAATCCTCAGGTGGAGGGATTCCGTGAGGCCATGGGAGTGTGTGGCGAGATCCTTCAACAGAGCACCGGTTTCGGCGGCGATCGCCGGGCGCTGCTGGAATCTCCCGAAGTTCAAGACGCCCTGCTTGCCTTCTCCCAGTGTGTTCGCGACGAGGGCTACGACGTCGGGGATCTGACCCTGGAAAGGCC
>JAAETI010000559.1 GCA_024228555.1 bacterium
CCATCTACCGCAAGCTCGACGCCCAGTCGCTGACCCATGCCGTGCTGAGCGCCGTGCGCATGGGCATCATCAACCTCGACTCCGCCGAATCCGAGCCTGTCTGAGTCGGAGCGCCGGAGGCGCTCCTTCACGAGTTTCGCCAAGGCGAAACTCTCCGGCTGGGCCCGCTCGTATGGGGCATGGACTCCCGCTGGGCGCCGGCGGTCGTGTACCCGTCGACGGCCACCCGCAGACGGTGACGGCTGAGCCCGATTATCTGATCCGCCAGTGATTCGACTAGCTCGCTCCGCTCCTTCGAAGCTGCTGGTGGTATCGGTTGGCTCCATGTCGACACCGATTCGAACGAGGTCACAACGACCTCCGGCTCTGCCACCGGTGACGCCAAGCTCCCGAGGTGGAGCCAATGTGACCCGGTCGAGGCCTCCATCCTATGATGATGGGAGCGGGTGGTAGCAGATCAGCTCAAGGCGGTGAGCTCATGCTGATCGAATACCTATCCGACCACGCTGGGGACATGCTGCAAGAAACTAGGGACCGGCACCAACGCGCCCTGCACACTGAGGGATTGGCTGAAACCGGGGTACGGACAGCTCGGGTTGAGTTGGATGCGGCCGGGCG
>JAAETI010000560.1 GCA_024228555.1 bacterium
CCTTGTAGGGCACTGTTGCGTTGATCGATCGGTGGGCGTGGGTCGGCCGGTTTGGTGTCGGGGTTCGGTCAGATCACCGCGGCGAGTTCATCGAAAGCGGCCGCGATGCGCAGACAGTCGCGGCCGGCTTCGGTGCCGAGTTCGTAGTGACCGCGTCGAAGGTTCTGGATGAACGCGTGACCGCAGATCACGATCGAGGCGGTCAGGTCAGTGCTCAGACCGCGCATTGGCCGGAGTCTCGCCTTGAGGCGGCCGTGGTCCCACTCGATCCTGTTGTTCGAATACTGCCCTGTGTCATGGGCTACTTCTGGAATCAGCTCATCGACAACGCGCAGCAGGGGTGCAGCCAGATCGGTGGTGACCTCAGCAGGTCGCCCATGGCCGGCCAACGCGGTTTCGAAGAAGTGCCTGGCGGCGGCGATGTTGCGCCGTTTCGACACGTAGACGTCGATGACCTGGCCGTGCTGGTCGACGGCACGGTACACATAGCGCCACACACCATTGACCTTGACGTAGCTCAGTTGGCCGCGAACAGGCGTGGGTGGTCGCCGATGAGGAGGCCGGCGATGTTAGCGGCACTGAGCGCGGGTGTTATCCAGGCCGGGGTCACGGCGAACCCGGCGAGCAAGCCGAGGGCGAGGGCCGTGAAGTAGTAGGCGACCTCTTCCTGATCGAGTTCCAGATGGTGCTGCTTTGGCGCCCGCGAACTCATTGAGCCTGGCTAGGAATTCAGAGGTCGATCCCGCGATCATCGGTTGGATAATGGGCGTAGAAGCTGTCGAGATGCTCAAGGTCTTTGGCACGGCCCGACGCGTGTTTGAGCCGCTCCCAGGTGGCTGGAGAGATGACCAAGGCAGTCTTGTCGGCGATCCGTACCTCAATGGCATCGGTGACGAGGTCG
>JAAETI010000561.1 GCA_024228555.1 bacterium
CGGGACGCCTCAAGAGCACTGGCAGACGCCAGCACCGCAGAAAAGACCTGCGCCCTACTTACCATCACCGACGATATCGACCGTGGCCGCCCCGCACTGAGCCAGGAGAACCAGAAGGATATGCAGGCCGGTGCCGACAAGGGACTGGACGCCGCCCTGCTGGATCGACTGGAACTGACCCCGGCTCGCATCGACAGCATGATAGAGGGGCTACGCCAGATCGCCGCCCTGCCCGATCCCATCGGCGAGATCTTCGACATGAGCTACCGTCCCAACGGCATCCAGGTGGGACGCATGCGCGTACCCCTGGGTGTGGTTGGCATCATCTACGAATCCCGACCCAACGTGACCGCAGATGCGGCCGCTCTCTGCCTGAAGTCCGGCAACGCTACGGTGCTGCGCGGCGGCTCCGAGGCCTTCCACTCCAACCAGGCCATTGCCGGGATCATCCAGCGGGCCCTGGAGAAGAGCGGGCTGCACGCCGACGCGGTACAGGTGGTCGCCACC
>JAAETI010000562.1 GCA_024228555.1 bacterium
AGTTGGATCGATGGCACTGTCCCATACTTGTCCCATCTTCTTGAGTTAGAATCTTGGGATGGCGAAGGGGAGCATCCGACTCAAGCGGGAACCGGACTACTGGGAGCTACGGGTCTACGCAGGCCGAAACCCGGTGACGAACAAACGCCGGTACGTCAGCCGGGGGTTCAGAGGCGGGAAGCGGGAGGCCAACAACGCCCTGGCTCAGCTCGTCGCCGAGGTCGACCGAGAGGGCGTCCGGACCGAGGCCACCATCAACCGATTACTCAACGCCCACATCGACCACCTGGCCACCAGAGGCCGGCAACAGCGGACCATCGACGGCTACCGATCCATCGCCCGGGCCATCGCCAAGGACCCGCTCGGAGACACGCCGCTCAAGAGGGTCACGGTCAAGACCGTTGACGACTTCTATGACCGACTAGCGAAACGTGACCTCTCCCCCGCCACCGTCCAGCGCTATCACGCCCTCATGGGAGCCGCCTACCAGCAAGGCATGGCCTGGGACTGGGCACCGACCAACACCATTCGACTGGCCACTCCCCCATCCGTGCCCAGGATGCCCCGCAGGATTCCTACGTCGGAGACTGTGGCCGCCATCCTTCGAAAGGCCGAGGCAAGCCGGAACCCCGAGAACTATCTCGCCTTCCGACTATTGGCAACTACTGGGGCCAGGCGAGGCGAGATCTGCGGACTCCGATGGAATGCGGTCGACCTTGACCTGGGCCGACTGACCATCCGAGAAGCGGTCGCTCATCTCGCCAGCGGTGAACTCCAACACAAGGACCCCAAGAGCCACCAAATACGAGAAGTCGCTATCGATCAGGAAACAATCGAGCAGCTACGAGAGCATCGGGCGGATCAGAACGACTACATCGCAGAGGTCCGATCCGGCATGACGCACAACGCCTTCGTCTTGGCCGACCTGCTCAAAGATCCGAGCGGAGCCACGCCGATCCCGCCGAACCGGTTGACACAAGCGTTTCGGCGAATCACCGACCGAGTTCCAGAAGCAACCGGCGTCCGGCTACACGATCTCCGCCACTGGTTTGCCAGCACCCAACTCGACTCCGGCGAACCCCTACCAGCCGTAGCCGCACGAATCGGCGACAACGTAGAAACCCTCGCCAAGGTCTACGCCCACAAAGGACAACGAAGCGACGACAAAGCCGCTCAAGCCATCGCCGACCAACTCACCACTCCAGAGCACGGCGGTCACGATCCCGGCATTTAGCAGCACTCTGGGCGGGCCGTTGCCGAGCGTGGTTGTTGTGCGTTCGCAGTCGGACCTGTTCCCGGTCTGTGATGGTGTGGTGTCTCTACGGGCCAGAGTGGGACAGATTCTCTGAAACACCGACATAGGGTTGTCGCTGGGCGTTGTCAGTATGCCGGGTGTGAAGAAGTTCATCCTGATCTATCATGGGCACCAAACGCTGGGGGCTGAGGTCGAGGCGGCTTGGAATGATTGGTTCGAGCGGCGTGCAACGAGCTTCGCTGAGGTCGGCCACATGTTCGGGCCCGGGCGCCAGATCAGCAACGACGGGATAATCGAGTGGTCGCTGTCCACCAACCCGGCGAGTGGGTACTCGATCGTGGTCGCTCCGCATATCGACGCAGCTGAGCAGCTTCTTGAAGGCTGTCCCATTGTCGACAGCGTCAGCCTCTATGAGGTCTTGCCTGTATGAGTTCGCTCGGTGGGACCCTACGAGCCGTGACATTAGGCTCAGAACCATCGGTGATGAGAGTTCGCTTTAGGCCAAGGTCGGAAGGTCGTGGCCCCTATGAGAAAGAGGAATCAGTTGAGGAACATCAAGATCGAGCGGGTGGTCGCTGCGCCGCAGTCGAGTGTGTGGGCGGTGTTGGCTGACTACCCGAACGTCAGCGACTGGAACGATGGCGTGCTCAACAGCTATGCGATCGGCGATCAGAGTGAGGGCGTCGGCGCCGTTCGGCAGACCGAGTTGGTTCCGGACGGAGCGATGCGGATGCGAGAGACCGTCACCGAATGGGTGGCTGATGAACGAATGGTGGTCGCCATCGACCAGGTTGAGCAGCAGCCGGTCAAGGAGGCGACGATGACGTTCGCCCTTGCTGGCACCGGCGATACCACCGCGGTCACGATGGGCTACGACTACGAACCGGTGGATGGGGTACCTGGGCCGATGCTTGACGAGCAGTTCAGCGTCGGGTTCAACGGGTTTATCGACAGCCTGGAGCGGGCAGCCAAGGCTCGAATCTGAACCAGCGGTCAGTCAGGGCAAGCCGTTGACGGATTCAAGTGTGTCAGCTTGACGCACCGAACGTGCTGGGGTGCAACCTTGCGCACTCCTGTCGACCCGGTTGGGTTATCCGCCAAGAAATGCTTGCCGAGCGCAACCAACGACTAGGAAGAAGATATGGAAATATTCACCATTGTTGTCCTTGTTCTCTCGGGTCTCTTGCTCTGCTACGGCGGGGGGGCAAGGTTGGTCAAGCCGGCGGGGTCGTTCTGCTTGCAGACCTACCTGGCCAAGCCCGGAATTCGCCTTGAAGACGATCCCGATATGGCGAGCGAGATGCGATCAGATGGCGCTGTGCTTCTGGTCGCAGGACTCGTAGCGTTCCTGGGAGCGGTCGTCTCAGATGCGAGGACGGCCTCCGTTGCCGTGGTGGCCGTGATCTTCGGTGGGTTCGCCGTCGGAAGACTGCTAAGCCTGGCGCTTGACGGGAAGCCAAACAAGGACCTGGTTCAAGGGACCTTCGCAGAGATCGGCCTGGCTGTGCTCAACCTTGTCAGCCTCGCAGCCATCGTGTTCTAACCATGGCGATGGCCAACTCCGTGACGAGTTGCCAACAGAGCGGCCGACCCTCCACCGACAACCCACCCAACAAACTCGGAATGTTGGTGGAGGGAGACCGGCCCGAGGTCTCCGAGACTGGCACCGTTGAAGTCGGTGGCGACTGACACGGTATGCGTGAAGGGTTCGAGGCACTCCTCGACGCCTGCTTGGAATCGCTTGCGGCATCACTTGAGCGGCAAGCACCAATCCCGAAAAGACACCGAGATGCTCGACATCAAGGCCACCAGGAAGATCAACAAACCGGTCGAGGAGGTCTGGCGGTTCGTCATCGACGACTTCTCGAATGCTCACGATTGGGCGTTCGGCACGACGAGCTGCCGGGCCGGGACCGAGTCGGAGGACTTCGACCGGGTCTGCGACACCGAGACCGGGCGCCTGAAGGACACGATCACCAAGATCGACGACACCAACCACGTCTTCGAGTTCTCAGTCACCGGGTTGCCGTTCTTCGTGCGCTCGGTTGTGAGCATCTGGTCACTGGAATCGATTACAGACACCGAGACCGAGATCACGGTCGGTCCCCGTATCGAGACGATGCCGATCATCGGGAACCTAATGGAGATCCCGATGAAGAAGGCGCTCGAGAAGCTCTACCCTGAGCTGCTCGACGACCTGGCAGTCTTTGTCAAGACAGGCCAGCCCTCCGCTCGGAAGCAACAGGAACTAGCCGCCAGCGCCTGACATCGACGAGTCCTCGCCCAACGGTCTTGCGGCCGACCCCCCGAGCGCTCGTAACCTGCGTACTGGCCCAGCTCAGCCGCTCGATAATCGCGCCGGGCGCCCGCAGGGTCTCGGCTAGAAGTGATCCCAGGTAGCCGTCGGCTCTGTGACATCCCGTTGCCCGAGGACAGCGAACGAGGACAACTGATCACGCATGTACTCGAACTCAGATCCGAAGAGCACGGCGGTGGTGGCCCGATGACCGCTCACATCTGTCACGACAACCAGTCGTCGCTCGATCGCTGGGTCACAGCTAGCCAGATTGGCCGGGACGCGAAAGGCGGA
>JAAETI010000563.1 GCA_024228555.1 bacterium
CACACCACCTTCAACGTGGCCGGAATCACATTGCTCTATGGTCTCCCCTTCGCCCGAGATCTGCCCATCATCGCCGCTGAGAAGTTGGCTGACGTTGCCGTCGCGCGGCGGAGCATCGCCGTTGGATACGTTACGGTTGGTTTCGTCATCCTGCCGCTCATCGGTGTTGCTCTCTTTCGCTGAAAGGTCCTCTGTATGGTTTTGTCGTTCTTCAAGAGGGGGTCGGGAGACGGGAGCTTCGACCACATCGTCACCAGGTCGGTCACGATGCTGGGTGATGCCCGGCACTCGTTTGACCTCGCCACCATGGCGCTACTGACCGACACCGACGCCGAAACCGTCGCTGACGACATCCGCGAAACCGACAATCGCATCAACCAGACTGAGCAGGAGCTCCGATCGGAGCTGGTGGTTCACGTCAGCGTGCAAGGCGCTGCCGATATTGGATCCGTGCTCGGGTTCACCCTCTTGTTGAAGAAGGTCGAGCGGATCGGTGACCAGGCCAAGAACATCCTGGATCTGGCTGAAAACGGAGTCTCGCTGGCCAACAATGACAATGTGAATGAGCTGCTGGCCGAGCAGCAGACGGTCTCTGCCCTGTTTTCCGAGGCCGCTGATCTCTTGTCAGATCCAGACGCAAGCGAGGACGCGATCGATGAGTATGCCAACCGGGCATACGCCATAGCGTCCGCTCATCAGGACAAGATCTCAGGATTCATGACCTCGGAACGGCCGGGCCACGAGGTCGTTCCCCTGGCCATCTACTTCCGCTACTTGCGCCGGATCGTTGCCAATCTGATCGGCATCGTCCGCACCTCTTCCGAGCCCCTCCCCAACATCGACTATCTCGACGACGGCGCAACTGACACTGACGACTAGGTCTGATCTCCTGCGACGGCCTCGGCTCGGGCCGCATTCATTTTCTCGGTGGTGAGGCGAGGAGCAGCGAAGGCCAGGAGGACGAGCTGGGCCACACCGGCGATCAGCCATGGCATCCGCAGGGCGATCTCACGAGATGCGAACAGCTCGGTGATGGTCACGGTAAGACCGCCGAGGAGGGCGCCCAATGGCATCATCCCCCAGGCGAAGAACCGGTAGACACTGTTCACTCGACCTAGAAGCTCGTCAGGGATCACGGTCTGACGGAAGCTGACTGTGATCACGTTCCACAGCACGGCCACGAAC
>JAAETI010000564.1 GCA_024228555.1 bacterium
CCTCATACCAGCCTTCAGCGGGTCATCTCGCGGGCGTCGGGTACCTCGCCATCGACGATCCGTCGGGCTCGATTGAGGATCGCGGCGTCGAAGCCCGGGTGGGTGAAGATCCACAGCTTGCCCGCCGCCACCGCCTCGACGATGACGTCGGCCACCTCGGAAGGCTCGATGCCGGCATCGACCCCCGCGCTCAGAAGCTCGCCGAACTGGGCGCCGCTCTGTGACCCCGCAGCCACCCAGCCACCGAGGCCGTCGGGCTGGTTGCGGTCGGAGCGGGCGATCCCGGTTCGGACGAAGCCTGGGCACAGCACCGAGATGCCGACGTTCGATTCCTCGGCCTGGGCCTCGTGCCAGAGCGATTCGCTCAGGCCGACCACCGCGAACTTGGTGGTGAAGTAGGCAGCCATCAGGGGGCCGCCACTCATCCCCGCCATCGAGGCGGTGTTGAGAATGTGGGCCGGCTCGCCGTGGGCCTTCATGCGGGGCAGGAACTCCCGGCAGCCCCAGATGACCGAGCGGAGATTCACGTCGAGCACCCAGTCCCACTGGGCGTCGGTCTGCTCCTCGGCGAGCCCGGTGGTGCAGACGCCGGCGTTGTTGTGCAGGAAGTGAACCGCACCGAACCGTTCCTCGACAGCATCGGCCAAGCCGGTGATATCGGCCTGCTTCCCGACATTGGTCCGGACGCCCAGGGTGTCCACGCCGGCGGCTTCGAGGCCGGCCACCGCCTTGTCGAGCGCATCCTCCTCGATGTCGGCGATGACCACTCTGGCACCCTCGCGGCCGAGACGGTGGGCGAGGCCCAAGCCGATCCCTGATGCTCCACCCGTGATCACCGCGGTTGTGTTCGCGAAATCCTGCATCGTCATGGCATCCCCTTCATGGGCGTGCGGCGACCGTAGCTGGGAGCCGGCTCGACGACCTCGACACCCACTACGGCGACGTCTGGTGGTTCCAGACCGCCCACACCTTCGCCCTACTCGGCGCTTCGGATTCCAGTGAGCGGGGTGTGATCGTGTCCAGTATGTCCCAGCTGGGTCGACCGTCTCGATAGCGTCGCGGAACGGCTACACTTTATCGAGTGACTCAACAAGAACTTCGTTGCCTAAATCGGCCATTCTTTGAGACTCCCTACATGGCCGGCGAGAATCCCTATTTTGGGAGAAAAGATGAGGATAACATTGCCCTATTTCTTGATGCGTTTGTGAAATCGGCAGAATCGATCGAGGCAATTCCATTCCTTGCCTGTGGTTCCCTGCTTGGTTGGATGAGACACTGCAAGATCATGGAGCATGATGGCGACATAGATCTTCATCTATTCTTGGAAGATTTTGATGAAGCCAAGTTTGAAAGGGAGCTGTACAAGAACCTGTCAAGAATTGGCTTCGCACACGGGGACCATTGCCTTTCGCCAAATGGGCACAATCACTACATGATTGAACTGGACAACATTACTACGCGATTGGGCGTCGCCCATATTGACTTGTACTTGGTGGTTGATCAAACGGACTATCCATATTTGTACTTCAACAAAGGGCACGAGTTCGAAGCCAGTAAGTATATATGGATCCCGAGGAAGTGGTTGAGGAATGACCCTGAGTTCTTTGTGACGAGAAGAATATACGATGTACCAATGCAGTTTCCAAAATCTACACCTGAGATATGCAGGCACATTTATGGAGATAACTGTCTTGACTCCATAGAACTATCCAATCACGGCATGGCGAGAGCTATCTTGGATGAGGATACGACCAAGGAAATCAATATGAAGTTCAAATAGCTAGCTGGTCACGTCGCGCTCCAGTGAAACGGCCAGCGGCCGAGCTCCCGCAAGACAACAAAGACTCAAGACAGGTGCGCCACAGAACGGGCGTCAGACATGCGCTGGAACCCCGAAAAGCAATGCGGCCCTGCTCGCCGCAGCCCTTCAGAAGGACCTTGGTTCGAGTAACACCACCATGGTGGAACTGATCGGGTCTTACTCGAACCAAACGGGCTCTTCGGAAATGAGTGGGGTGTAGTCGGGTAGGGGTCCACTGGGCGCGGTACAGGGGTTCAGAGAATCAGTGCTTCCTACAGCCAACTGATTCTGGAGAGCCCCTGTGGAAACCGATCCTAATGGCTACGCGCATGTGCGAATTGCTGGTGGGCTTGCCC
>JAAETI010000565.1 GCA_024228555.1 bacterium
GATTGTGTATTCGGAGATCCTTGACGATGAGCAAGGCCACACCGCTGCCGACTTCTGGGAGAGAGCAGCAGCCTGGTTCGGATCAATCGGGATCCAATGCGAACGGGTCATAACCGACAACGGCGGCTGCTACCGATCCGGACTATGGCACCGCGCATGTAAAAGGGGGACGACCGGAATACGGCCGAAACCCGCCATTCGATGTCATTTCCGTGGTGTGGCCGTTTCGGCGGGGTTCTCGGTGGTGTCTAGTTCGAGGTGGGTGTTGATGGTTGTGGTTGGTGGGGTGAGGTCGAGGACGTAGTCGCCGAATCGGAGCACGTGTTTGGTGGTGTAGGGCGAGAGCGCTGCGACGTCTTGTCGGCTGGCGGGGTGGTCTTCGGCTGCAAGCTGGTTGAGCACGTCGGTGAGTTGGGCAGCGTTGTAGAAGATGACGCAGTTGGCGAGCAGCTCGTTGAACTTGATGATCTTTTCCATGTGGTCGGGGTCGTTGTCGGCAATGACGCCGACGTTGCCGAATGACAGCCATTTGGAGAAGTTGTGGAACGACTCGACTCGGTTGGTGACAGCGGTGATGCTCTCTCGGAGTTCGGTTTCTGAGACGTAGCGGAGCAGCACGATGGTGCGGATGGCTCGGCCGAGTTCGCGGAATGCCTTGTAGATGCGGTTCTTGCGTGACTGGTTACCGAGCCGGCGTAGCAGCGCTGACGATGAGATACGGCCTTGCCTGATGGAGATCACGACACGCATCAGGTCGATCCAGTGCGTTTCGATCAGTTTCCAGTCGATGACGTCGCCCTCTCCGAACAGCGAGTCGATGTGTTGGTAGCGCGTGTCGGCGCTGGGTCGGTAGAAGATGAGGTCTTTCCAGTTACGGATGCGGGGCAGGAGTTCGACACCGAGCATGGCGGTGAGGCCAAACGCGGGCAGCGATTGGCCTTGGGTGTCGGTATGGATTTCCTCGGGGTCGATCGTTTCCGAAGCATGCTCAAGGAGCCCGGCGAAGATGAATACTGCTTCCCAGACGCCGCAGGGGATGAAGTGGGAGAACAGAGCGATGTAGGTGTCGGCGATGTGACGGTAGGCGATACCGCCGTATCCGCCGTAGCGGATGGACGTTTCAGCGAGCAGGTTGTCGTCCCAAGTGTCGATTTGGGTGCCGTCGGCGCCGACTTTGGAGCCATCACCCCAGAGCTTCGCGACGTCGAGGCTCATGTATGCGTCGACCACATCGGCGCTGGCGAGGTTGAGTTTGTCTGGGGTGACATGTTGGTTGCCGGGGGCTGAGATCTCGTGCGGGCTGACCGCACCGCGCAGGTGTCGTGACATTTGGTAGGGGCCCATGTTGGTGCCATAGGTGAAGGTGACAACGGCATAGCGGCCGAGCGGGTCTGACAGTTTCGGATCCGATCCCGAGAGCGGACCGAAGTGGCGGTGCCATCCAATCCAGTGGGCGGTTCGGGTGGTGATGTCGAGCAGGGAGACCTCGTGCATCCGGTCCTCGACAGCCTTCGCCAACGCGTCGGCGGTGCCCGGTGTTTCTTTGCCTCGCCGTCGTTTCAGGGTCGGATGACCGGCGTCGTCGATGGTGAGATCGGCATTGTCGCGATAGCCAGCGTCGACCAAGGCGGCTGTGCGCTCTAGTTGATGTTCGATCTGTGCTCTGAACCCGTCGGGAGTGGCGGGCAGGCCGACCTCGGCGCAGTAACCGGCGATCAGTGGTTCGACCTCGACCGAGCTGAGCAGTTGGTCAACGAAGTTGGCGTAGGAATCTGCACCCTTCACCGCGATGTCGCCGCTGCGTAGTTCTGCCGCCAGATAGGAGAACACGCAAACCTCGAGATGGATGCGGGCGAGTTCACCGGGTCGGTCCCGGTCACGGATAGCTTTGATCCAGTTCTGCGAACAGAAAGAGGTATCTAGTTGTTCGCCGTTGTGGTGATCGTCGACGTACCTGCGGGTGTGGTGGCGATGGTTCTGGATGAAGTCAAGCGCTGCCAACACCGAGTGGTCGGCGCTGGTCGACTCAAAGTCCAGGACCTCGGCCAGGTCAAAGAGCGCTTTGCGGTGAGAGCGGAACCGACGTGCCAGTAGCGGCATGTAGTTGTTCCCGTGGTGGGCAGAGATCCCTGCGTGTTCCACAGACAGCTTCGTCAACCCGCCAGCGTCTGCAAGAGGCTGCAGCATCAGTGCCCCGGCTCGTCGCAACGTTGAAGCATCGAGGTCGCTCGTTTGTACAGGATCGTCGGCATCGTCACGGCGGGTGGCTTGTTGAGCGGCTGCGAGGACTCTCCCGAACACACCCCAGAGCCGCTCGATCTCGGTTCGTTGGCGTTCACGGATCTCAGCGAGGTCGTCTCGACCCCGCTTGTGGATGGTGGCCATTCGGCGACACAGCATCTCCGCCAGATCGTCTCGGGCACGGATGCGAGCCTGATGCAGAAGACAGACAAGCAGTGCCAACCGTTTCGATTCTCCGACTTTGCGTAGGTCTGAGGCATCAAGGACTCGGGCTTCCGCAGCGAAATGCACCGTCTTGGCTGGCGGGACTTCGGCAAGCCAGATCTCGGTGCCCCCGGTTGCGTCGAGCATCTTGAGATGCTGGGTGTGTTCCTTCAACCTCGACAACGAGGGACGCCGCGCTGGTCGCTTCAACTCGTCAAAGCGGCTGCGTCGAGCAGAAGGATCAACATCGAGCATGCCCAACAGCAGCGCCCGGCTGGCCGGGTCGACCCGTTGCCCGATTTGGAGGAAGAACTCGTGATTCACTTCGGCTCGAATCCGGCCCGCTGTCCGGTCCAAGGTGCTGTAGCCGGGCAGCTCATATCTGGCCTTGACCAGTTCTTCCAATGCGACGTTGATCAGATCCGCAGGGTTGTCCTTTGTCTGGGCAGTAACCCAGATGGTGTCCTCGATCAGTTTGCGCACCGCTTCGGGGTCATAGACCACCCCAACGAGGGACCGGATGAGGACCCGATACCGCTCGATCGTCCGCGCCGGCGTCACCGGGATCTCCAACTCGTCGCCAACCACATCGATGCTGTGACCGACGTGGGCGACCACGGCACTAGGGACGTCGCTAAGCGTCGGGAAGTAGCCGAGCCGCTGAAAGGCTTTGAGCAGCACAACCAACGTCAGCAAGCTGCCTTCGTTACGAGTCGCCTCAGCAGCCCACGAGATCTCATCGGCGGTCGGTGTGAACGCGTCGACCAGCTCCCGGTCCGAGACAACCTTCTTGAAACGTGGATAGGCCGTCCGCTCGATCGACGCCATTGCCTCGCCTCAGTATTCGGGTTCGCCATATGGGTGGATCTCGCCGTAGCCATCATCAGCTTCGGTGAGGAACCCTTCTTCCCATGTCAACGAGTCGGGCCAGTTCACCGGCGACCCTACCGGGAACCGCGGGTACTCCCAGTACGGTTCGGCTACCGCCGCCGCATGGGTCTGGGGTTGCATGTCTCTGTGGCGACGCAGAAACGACTCGTCATAGACCAAGAAGTGACCCAGATCGTCCCGGTCCCGCCGGATCTCGTTCGGCAGTGTCACCACCCGCAGCACCTCGTCGCTGTCGCCGTCGACTTCGACCATGACCGGCATCACGAACCGCACCCGCCGCTTCACCATCAGCCACTCCCCACGTCGTCGTCTGCCGCAGCGGCGATTGCGTCCATGTGTGCATAGATCGTGCCCCGGCTGACCCCGACCATTCGTGCGATCGCAGAGACACTGTTGTCCGGGAGCAGCGAAGCTGCAGCGGCGATCTTTTCTGGTGTCATCACCGGCGGTCGGCCACCAACACGACCCCGGGCCCGGGCCGCCTCGAGTCCTTCTCGTGTGCCTTCCACGATCAGCTCGCGGATGAACTCGGCCAATGCAGCAAACACATGGAAGATGAGCCGTCCGCCCGGGGTCGTGGTGTCGAGCTGTTCATGCAACGACCGGAACCCGACGCCACGCCGCCGAAGATCAGCGACCAGTGAGATGAGGTCCTGCAACGAGCGCGACAGCCGGTCCAAGCTGGTGACCACCAACGTGTCGCCGGGGCGCATGAAATCCAGCGCCTTGTCCAGCTCCGGACGGGCAGCGGTCTTGCCCGATTTCTTGTCGGCAAAGATCCGTAGGCACCCGGCATCGGTGAGCGCATCGGTCTGGCGATCGAGGTTCTGATCGCGGGTGCTCACTCTTGCGTAGCCGATCAAAGCGCCAGTGAGCACCGCCGGTTCGGCTTCAAGGTTTGAGGGGTCGATCTTTCTCGGTGCCACGACCAACACCATACAGAAAACGGCTCGTCGAGGTTTATCGACACTTCAGGTTTCTGGCACCCTTTTCTGCACAACGATATGTCGTCGCAAGTCCAAGAATCGGGATGTGTTCAGAAAACGTTCGATTTCTGACAGAATGACTCGGCGGTGGCGCGTCACAAGGGGACATTGTGACGTCTTGCGCGATGCTGGTCTTGACCTCGATGTGACGGTGCGTGCGGCTTGCGGAATGCGCAGGCGGTTGGACGTTGAGTGAGGGCTACCTCAGCCGGCTGACCGCGGCCTAAGGTTTGGGCAGTCGCGCACCGATAGTCAGAGCGTGGAAAGGAGTGGCAGTGGTCAAGCGTTGGTGGTTTGTCGGAGTTATCGCAGTTGTGATCGGCGTTGGAGGGTGCGGTAGAACCGTTACGCCGACTGTGCCACCTCCGGTGGGATGTCCTGATTCGATGCTTTCCACAACAACGATGCCGACAGAGGTGTTCCGGCCTGACTACGTCGATATGGTGGCATTGCCTTCGGATTGGGACGAGGATGCCCTTATGCCGACTGGAGGGTCGTTCCGGGATTATCACGCGCCGCAGGTGCTCAGCATTGAGTTGGCTAAAGACAATGTCGACCCGGAGGCGAGGATCATGGCAATCGCCGAGGAACACAACGGTGTCGTGATTGGGTTGGGTTCTGTGCCTACGGTTCCAGTGTATTCGGTCAGGTTTTGCGGATACGGTCTGGCCGACCTGATTGAGCTTGGTTCTGTCATTGCTGCGGCTCCCGACGTTGTTGACGCTGGGCCGTTTGTTCGTCTGTGGGAACGGCCGTTGTTGCTCGACTAGCGGATCGGGTGGAAGATCGACGCTAGGCATTCCGGCGAGCCAAACGCGTCGGCAGGCATGGCCGGGCAGCGTGGTCGTCAGTATCCGTGCCGACAAGGCTGCCCGCGTACCGGTACCTGGGACAGCTATTCCTGCATGAACCCACTTCTGGTTAGAATTGCCTATCCGTCGATGGGGCGGTACTGGCGCGTGAGGAACATCCGTGCGAAGAGTCACGCTAGGGACGATGGTGTCCTTTGGGTGGCGGTGCAAATGCGATTGGGGCCGAAGGCCGAAACCGACGCGCCTTGTCCATTTGCTAGCCCATGACGCGCTGCGCTCATGCTCGGCCTGGCCGCATGGACGTGCGTGGGCTGCGCAGCGCCACGAGTGCGAGGGGCGAAAGAAGCTGACCTTGTACTGCCCGGCGCCCCTCGCGCCCTCGAATAGACAATCGGACTCCCCTGCCGAAATCTAGCTGACTACGCCCTGGTTGTGGGATCATTCACTGATGAGCCAAAGCCCCCGGTCCCAATATGCAAAGAGCGTTACCGTCTACGCATTTGGGGCCATCGTGGGTTCGACGCTGGGGTCGTTGCTGACGTGGGTCAGCGACGGGTGGGCTGATGCCAATCCGGTGACCGCGGGTCCCATCGCTGCGGCGCTCAGTCTTGGTCCAGCGGTCCTGGTCCTCGGGGAATGCAAGTTTCAGGGGGGACGCACCATGTGGACCACAGCCGCTGTGCTCGCTGTCATGATGCTTGGCATGTGGACCGCATTTGCGTCGAGTAACTCTTCGACATCGGCATTCGTGTTTCTATTTGGCTGGATCGTTGCTCTTCCGGCGGCGATCGCCGTCCTTGTCGTCAGTAGGAGGTCGACCTCTGAGACGGAGCCCCCAGCAGTCTGAGTTGCGGTGGGTGTTGCGTTTTCGGGCAGCCACGACTCCTGAGTGATTCCAATCTGTGGATTGACAACAGATACAGCTGCGGCACCGGTATGCATAGGCCAGCACTAGGGACGCTCAGCGCCCAGCCTCTCCCTGCGACCCTCTCGACTGACCCACCTCGATCACCTGATCTTGCGCCACAACGCCAAGCACGCCAGTGCGAGCACCACCAGAGCGACAACACCGACAGCCTTTTCAGCGTCTGGGTCGAAGCCAGCGAACGAGATGATCTGGTTTGATCCGCCCGGTTCGATTCTGGATAGGTCCCCGACCGACCCCCACAACAATCGGGAGCGCAAGCACCACGAACCATCCCGCCGACGAAGCACTCTCGGCCTGGTCCCCTTCGACTTCTGCTATCTCTCCTGATCGGCCTCCGGTGCCAGCCGATTCCTACATTCCGGAGCTTCGGAGGCATACTTCACGAACTCGTCCGCACCTGGAAGACTCTCGAAATCCAAGATGGTTTCCAGGTCATCGGTCGTTACAACCTCCAAGTCCGCTGTTGCTGCAATCGCTTTATCGAACATACGGAACATCGCATCGGCAAACTGATGCACCTCTGCAGGGAGCCCACCAGCCATCACGTACTCACGCAGTTCCGGATCCGTGGCACGCTCAAACGCTGCCTTGATGTCCGTGTCGAGCTCGGCGGCTCTTGAGTCCCCGGTCTGTTCCACCATGGGCTTCAGGACCTGTGCGAGTGAGACTCGCGTAATCTCCGCCTGGGCCCAACATAGAGCTCCGATGGGACTTGAGGGATCATTTGGATTCTCCAGGGCAACAGCTACGGGATCCTCAACTACAGGAACGACGGTACCGTCGACGGGTGCCTCGGGCGGCACAACCAGCGTTGACGTTGTGATCGCAGGTGCCGATTCGCCACCCTCCTGCACCGTTGGCTCGTCGATTGCGCCACATGCCGAAAGACCAATACAGAGGGCGCTGATCAGTAGCTTCCTTCTAAACATCGACGACCCTCCAGATATACCAGTTGTTTCGATCGTTGCATGTCGGATCGACGAGGTTGGCACCGTTGTTCCACGTCCCGGGCACCTTCCAACATTCGTCGTAGTGGTATTGGCTCCGGATCGAGTATTGATCCTGATTGAGGGCACCGCGGATGTGGAATTTCTGCGTCTGCCACGTGTCCTGGCAGCTCCAAATGACTGGATCGCTGAAGGCTCGCGCGCACCTGTTTGCGTGAATCGGTTTGATTCTCATATACCCCGGGGCACCGGGAGCGGGGTAGATTTTGAACCGTTGGTTCGATACTCCGACACATGCCCACTGCTGGATCGGAGTTCCGTCTGCTGTCCCGGCTCCTTCTATGTCCGCACACTTGCCGGTCGCCTTGTTGCGGATTTCTACGATCCCGGGATTTGGGTTCGCGATTACCCAGCTCTGACCCACGGCAACCCAGGCGGTGGTGGCGACGGCGTAGCACTGGGTCGCCCAATACCACGACCTATCGTTGCAATCGGCCTCCATGAGCTCAAGGAAGCGCTCGTCGCAAGCATGGTCCGACACCGTTCCTGAAAACGACGCTCTCCGTAGGTCGTAGCAATAGTCATGCGCCTGGCACGGGACCGTGAAGTCCCAGAAGAGCCCGGTATCATTCAGCGGCGGAGAGCAGAATCCGCTCTGCCTGACGACTACTTTTCCGTAGTCGTTGGCAACGCTCTCTTGGTAGCCCCACACGGGCGTGTATCCGGTATCTGGCGAAGCTGTGAACATTCCCATCACCGGGCAGTATGCGGTGTCGGTGGTCGACATGTTCAGATAGAAGTCGGCGCCTTTGTTGCTGTAGTGACCGACGCAGTTCATCGTCGAATAGGTTGGGTCGAAAGTCACAGGCATTCGAGCGTCGCGAGCGTCCACGACCTGTACCAATCTGGTCCCCGCCGCCTCGAAATGCGTCTCGACGAGCTCACCGTCAGCGTCCACCGCCCAAGGTGCCGCTATGCCCACAGTGCGGATAACCGTTCCGCCGCTCGAGACCGTCAGCGACGCAGAACCGTTATCATGGACCGACAGTGACAGCTCCCGTCCGTCCTCGTCATTGCACTGGATATCGTGATCGAACGCAATCTCCACAATCTGGGGTTCGTGGACAGATCCGACAATCTGGACGAGGCCCTCTCCCGCGATCTGGCCAAGATCCACTCCTCGGGCTGTCTCCTCAACAACAGAAACAGAAAGCAATGCTTCTGCGGCAATCTCGCCAGCTGCCACCGGAATCAGGCGTTCAGACACCCGAGCCGCAATATCTGAACGCATAGCAGGCAGATCGACGGCAACGCCACCGCAGAGTTTCTCCCCCTCCTGTGCCGACAGCGGACCTCCCACGCTCACCGGAGCGACAGGTTGCGAGTCACCAAGGCCGTCCAGGCCGACAGCAGAGACAGGTGACGCCACAGTCTCGACCAGCGTGAGTGCCAAGGACACAAGCACGAGGAATATTACGAGATACTTGGATCGAATCATGCTCGCACCGACCCCTCTTCCAGTGCAGAGCCAGTAGCGTGATGCCCAGCAAGGATTGCCGGTGGCGGCACCGTTGAAACGGCTCGCCTCACTTCTGAGTGGCGCACCTTCGCACCCACTCGTTCGTTGCTGTCCACCCTCTGGTCTCCTTTCTCACCTGGAGACCCGCACGCTTTGACAGGAACGGACGATAGCACATTGATCAGCTTGAGGAAGGGTCGGTCCCAGATTGACAGCTCAGGCCCTGCATCGTGTATCCAAGGGTCGAGAGACCTTCTGCGGCGGGCCTGCTCAATACGAGCTGACTCGATCGACCGCTCTCGTGTCATGAACGATCGTTTGCGATACAGGTCCGGTGGGAGCTATGTGACGGTCTGATTGGTGTAAAGCATGCCGTGTTCTCTTCTATGTAACGCCTTCGTCCGTTTCCGATACAATCGGGGTTATGCGTATTGGCTACGGCAGAGTTTCTACTCGTGATCAGGATTCTGGCGCTCAGCGGGATGCTCTTGAGGCTGCTGGGTGTGAGCAGATCTTCATCGAGACAGTGTCGGGGAAGCTGGCTCGGCGCCCCGAGCTGGATCGGGCGCTGCTGGTTGCCCGCTCGGGTGACCAGGTGGTCGTCACCAAACTCGACCGGCTTGGCCGGTCCCTTGAACACCTGATTCAGCTGTCGAACGAGCTACAGAGCCAGGGTGTTGATCTTGTTGTGCTGGATCAGGGGATCGACACTTCGACTGCGGTTGGTCGGATGTTCTTTCAGATCCTGGGTGCGATTGCTGAGTTCGAGCACGCTTTGATGTCGGAACGTACGCGTGACGGGCTCGCAGCTGCTCGTAGTCGGGGCCGCACGGGTGGTCAGCGCCCCAAGCTCACGGTGCGTCAGGCAAAGATCGCTCGTGACATGTACGAGGAGAAGGCTGCTGATGAGTCTCGGGCGTATACGGTCCAAGAGATCGCAGACGAGTTTGGGGTGAGTCGTCCAACTATCTATCGACATCTGCGCTTGTTGGCGTCTGAGCCGACGGCATGAGCCCGGCGTCAACGGCCCCGGCTGATGCTGCCGGAAGGGTTGGCGCGTCGGATGACGAATACGGGCGCTTCAGCGGGACAGTGCCACAGGCGGACTTGGAGCGATGCTTCTTCCTTGATGACGCTGACCTGGCCAGGGTCGATCGACGACGCGGAGACCACAATCGCATCGGATTCGCATTGCAGCTGGGAACCGTCCGATATCTGGGGACGTTCTTGGCAGATCCCATCGATGCCCCAACTCCGGTAATCGACTACGTTGCCGACCAGGTCGGTGCTGCTGATCCGTCCTGCGTGAAGCACTACATGTCTCGTCGAACCACACGGTTCGAGCATGCAGCCGAGATCGCTGCTGCGCATGGGTATGCCGACTTCGCCAGCGCCGCGCGTGACCTCCCGCCTCGGCCTGACGACCGCGCCCC
>JAAETI010000566.1 GCA_024228555.1 bacterium
ATCTGTGACTGCTACTGGGATGGCGTGCTTCGAGCACTGATCCATTAGGCCGCTTGCTGGATCGCTCCGACAGCTCGAAGCACCTGAACCCAATGAGCGGAGCAACCATGATCTTTGTCGGAGTGGACTGGGCCGAGGACCTGTGGGTGCCCAATACTCGGCCGTGGGTGCTGACCTGGCACGATGCAGCGCATCCTGGGTCCTCATGTTTCGCATCCTCTACCGGTTCCTCACGTTGCTGGCACAGCTCTCTGCGCGCTCCGGCCGCTCGAAGGACCTCGAGATCATCGTGCTCCGCCACCAACTCACCGTCCTGCGGCGCCAGACCAAACAGCCGCAACTGACCGACGATGACCGAACGCTTCTCGGCGCGATCGCAGCAGCCTGTGGGTGCCGGAAACTCGTCCGTGTGCTGTGAACAGGGGTTTCGCGGCACGCGACCCAGGTAGCGCTGGGTGTCGAGAGGCCCCTGATATCAGCTCCACCGATATCAGGCACGCTGATATCGGGCACGACGGAGTATTCGGCCCCCACACGCTGGATGCCATTAGCAAAGCACTAGCAACGCGACACCCCTTCGGTCGTTGGGTCAGGTAGCTGGAGATGCAGACAGGTGTGCAGTCTCAGAGATCTGAAGCCCGAGCGCTGCCGCCACTTCACACAGCCGGGTCAAGCTCGTGGTGGCATACCCGTTGGCCTCATACCGCTGGATCTGCTGTTCAGCGATGCCGAGTTCCTCGGCAAGGCGGCGTTGGGACCATGCCCGCGCGATTCGGCCTTGGATCAACAGCTTCGACACATCCGCCAACGAGTCGGCGGTGAACGACGTCGTTGCGCCGGAGCGGAGCTGTTCGTACTCGGCGATCTCTGCTTCGAGATCGCCGGCCTGAGCGCGGGCGGCGTCGACCTGCAGCTGGTGCAGCTTCTTGTCGGCTGCGTCGGCGAGACCGGCCTCGAGGTTCTCTACTGCCGTCCGGAACTGAGCGAGCAGAGTGCTGGTGTTTCGGTACTGAACGTCGTTGGTGATCATGACTCTTTCGCTTTCAGTTCGAGAACAATGATGCCTTTCGCTTCCCCGCCACGACCGCGTTGGAAGAACTCAGCGAACCGCAACCCGCTCCCCGACTCGACCACATCGGGCAAGAGCTCCCCGCCGAAACGGTCCTTCTGGACGCGGCGGCCGTCGGCCAGGTCAAAGAAGATCGGATCAAGCCGGTCGGTGTCGACACCTGCCGGGTCCCACACGGCATCGAAGTCACCGGGCTCGTCCTTGGCGGTGACGAAGCTCCCGTTCAACCAGACCCGCCGACATCCCGCCTCGGCCAACAGCTCCAACGCTTCAGCCAACCCGTCGACTTGACGGCGCCGCACCGCGTTCCACCCGAACCGGTCCAACACATCGTCCCACATGGCCACGTACTCGCCCGGAGGCAGCAGCCCAGTGTCGGGATCGAACAACGGAATCGGCACACCACAACTCTAGCGTTGTGGTCGGAACCTCGCGGGTCATGAGCGAAGACACTCCCCTGTGCCGCCCGGAAAGTGGCGCGTGGGTGCTGACCAGGGCCGATGCCGCCATCCTGGCAGATTGTCTTTCGCCTTCTCTACCGATTCCTCGGCGCCCGTGCCCGTCTCGCAGCGCGTTCCGGACGCGCCAAGGACCTCGAGATCATCGTCTTGGGTCACCAGCTCACCGTGCTGCAACGACAGATCGACCGGCCCGAACTCAACGATGATGACCGGAGCCTGGTCGGAGCGGTCGCAGCGGCTCTCCCCCGCCGACTGCGCAACGGCTGGATCGTCACACCGGACACCCTGCTGCACTGGCACCGCCGACCCATCGCCCGACACTGGACCCAACCTCAGCGTCGCCGGCTGGGTCGGCCTCCGACCTCGATCCAGCTACGTCGCCTGATCGTTGGCCTTGCAGCTGAGAATCCGACCTGGGGACACCGGCGCATCCACGGCGAACTCGTCGGCCTCGGCCACAGCATCGCTTCCTCGACCGTGTGGCAGATCCTCAAAGACAATGGAATCGATCCTGCACCGAACCGCTCGGCGGTGACCTGGACGGCATTCCTGCGCTCACAGGCAGCCGTCGCGTGTGACCTCTTCACAATCGACACTGCGACGCTACGCCGCCACTACGTCCTGTTCTTCATCGACATCGAGACCCGCCACGTCTACTTTGCCGGCGTCACCGCCAACCCGACCGGTGCCTGGAGCACCCAAGCAGCCCGCAACCTGGTCCTCCGCCACGGCGAGCAACTAGCCGGAGCCCGCGCTCTCGTCGGTGACAACGGCAGCCAATTCATCGACACCTTCGACGACATCTTCCGAACCGAAGGCCTCAAGATCCTCAAGACCCCCATCCGCACACC
>JAAETI010000567.1 GCA_024228555.1 bacterium
ATTCAACCGTTGCTGGCCGATCATACCATCCCGATCTCTGCCATCAAGTAGCGGAATCGGACAGCACTTGCCCGCGGCATCGGAGCAGAGAGCGTCGAAAGGGACAATATGAGGGGACGCGGACCCGGCATTAGGCAAGGAACCGCACGCGGGGCGCAGGCTCGAGCCGTCGCCCTGGGTGTGGAGGGCGACTCGATCGGGTCACTGGTGTTGGATCACCAGCTCACCGTTTGGTCGAATTGGAAGTCAGGCTCGGGTTGGGCGAGGGAGTCGAGCAGCGGAAGCGGCTCTGCTTCCTCTTCCCATGCAGGTGGGCCGCGTGCCGGGGCTTAGGAGGGGGTTGTGCAGGCTCGCCGAGATGCTCCAGTATTCCGCGTACTGAAACGCCGTCGGTCACGAAGGCGATGATCCGCATATCGGCGCCGCACTGGGGACAGGCGAGCGGCGCAGACTCGTAAATGCGCGCCAGCAGCATGGCCCACAGATAACGGTCGGGCGAGCGCCAAAGACTCTCGACGACCTCTTCTGTGGTTGCCTTCTCTTGCCCTGCCTGGTGTTGTGCGCCGTTTGAGGCATCCCGGGCGAATGCGGTGACTG
>JAAETI010000568.1 GCA_024228555.1 bacterium
CCCTCAAGGCGCCTCGGGTCGTACTTGGTTGGGACCTCGATCAGGCCCGCTGTCTTGATCCCGGCCTTGAACTCCGGGTTGTTATCCATATTGATACGCACTTGGTTCCTACCTGTTCACTTGGAATGGGACAGCCCAAACCCAAGCGCCAACAGGGATCGCACGCTGAACAGACCACCAACGCCCACCACAACGGCGGGAGTCAGTGACCCGAACAGCACGACGAGCAACCAACCAGGTGCCGCGAAGTGTCGACCATCGGGCCGCACCACATCGGTTCACGCCTAGTCTTCCGCTCATGTCGGATCCTCACTGATACTGGGGATTCGGCTAGGTGGGTCGTCGGGGTCCTAAGCCCGGCGGCTCACCGCTTCACCTAGCAATCTAGATGTGCAAGCTAGTAAAGTCAAGTCACTTATCTAACTTTCTCAGATATCTCTCTAACCTGGCTAGACTTGGTGGATGGTCTTGGACCCCGACGATCCCAAGCCGCCCTTCCAGCAAGTGGCCAACCACCTCAGGGCCGCGATCCTGACTGGCGAGTTCGGGCCAGGAGATCAGCTGCCGACAGGGGGTCAGCTCTCGGAGATGTACGGGGTTGCCCGGATGACGGTGCAGAAAGCCCTTCAGATCCTCCGTGACGAGGACCTGATCATCTCCCGCCAAGGCGCTGGTGTGTATGTGAAGGGTCGGACAACCGCACCCATTGGGCTCCGACCCCATATCGAGTCAGCGTTTGAGGCCGAGGATGTGACGATCGACTTCGTGGGGTTCTCGGGCGAAACCCTTCATGGGGCTCTGATCGAACCCTTGGACAAGGTCCGCAGTGGCCGCTACGTGCCCCAGTCGATCCGAGTCCGGGCTCTAGTACCGGACACGACTGAGCCTTGGGCGTTGCCGTGCAATGTCGAGGACCTGAGCGACAACCCGGCTTTTCGTCAGCGAGCACAATCGATCATCACGACCCATGCTGGTGCCCTCGTTGAAGCCACCCACGAACTCGAACAGCTCGGCCTGGTCCCGTCAGCGGTCGCCGAGATACGGGTTGTTCGCAGTGTCCAGCTCTTGAAGCTGTACCTCATCAACGGCGTTGAGGCGTTCTACGGGTTCTACCCGATTCGTCAACGGGCGATCACCATCGACGACTCCGAACACAACATCTTCGATCTCATGGGCAAAGACGCAACCCTGTTCCACTACGAACGCACCAACGACGAAGACGACACCTCCAGCCGCTTCGTCACTGAAGCAA
>JAAETI010000569.1 GCA_024228555.1 bacterium
ATCACCGGCCGGCTGCTCGGCAGGCTCGCGCAAGCCAACGATGACAACCGAACCAGGGAACCCGTTGATCCCCTCACCGATCGCGACGAACAGGTCGTGGCCGCGGTGGCGAGAGGACGGACGAACGCTGAAATCGCTGAGGAGGTCCACATCAGCCTGGGCACCGTCAAGGCCCACCTCGGAAACCTCATGACGAAGCTGGCAGTGCGAAACCGTGTCGAGGTCGCAATGTGGGCGTACGAAACCGGCAGGATCGAGACGTAGATGTCAAGAGGCGTGCCGCTCGCTCAGATCGGGAACATGCCCGAGAGTCGACCTGCCGCTGCCAGCTGGGGTACCGAGTCAGGGCGAGACGAGATGAGCGGTCCAAGGCGCGTCGACGGCGTCGGATGTCGAGGTCTGAGCGATGAGCAGTCCCACTGAGCGGCCGTCATCGAGTGGGTGGATCGTGATTGCCTTCAGGAATGCGGCGAGGCGGGCCTGAGGGTGCCGAAAACCCGGTCGTAGGCCTGCGACCAGGCACTTCGCCACATGTGGCGCGTCGGGTGCGTGTGGCTCTCCCCGGGGTGCGATGAGCTACCACCCTGAGTACCGAGAATCGACTACTACGGTTCCTCTCACGGTGGAACTGACAACGACCACGGGCCCATAGAACCAGGAGCCATTGCCTGCCGCCATTTGTACTCAGCAGTCCGCTGCGATCGTCCCTTTGAATCAGGTCAATACGGCAATGCCCCGCAGGGCGCTCCCTCTCAGTACACCTCGAAGCGGGTGTTGAGCCTTGACATGTCATTGGGGTCTCCCGTGAGGATGAATGTCCCGAGACTCTCCGCGACTACGGCAAGGTGGGCATCGACGACATCGGAGGTTCCGGTTTCGGCAAGCCGGCGTCCGATGGTGACTG
>JAAETI010000570.1 GCA_024228555.1 bacterium
CAATAGCTTCGGTTCGGCCAATACGTGGCGTCACCGTCTCCGTATCATCAACCGACACCCTGTGCGGAGCCGGGCGAAGTCGGGCCATCACCCACCACCCCCGATCGGGGTCCCGCCAAGACGGCGAGCTTCAGCCATCCGGCGAACCCGAGGCCGAGCCAAGACATGGACCGCTCCCAGAATCTGGGCGTCGTGATAAGCGGTACCGGACTGCTGTAATGCGCTGATTGCCTCTTGAGGGCTAAGGCGATACCCATTGCGACGGAGCCCCACGGCTCCCCCCTTCTGTCACGCAACCAGCCAGTTCGGCCGGTCGTCGGGGCCCCGAGGTCGGATCGAACGACCAACACCGCCCCACTGCGGTGCATCACCAGACCGAGGCACAGACAAGACCGGGGGTAGGCATCGCCAGCGCTTGGCACTGACCGGGCCGGTCACTCGGCGCCATCAACCACTCACCCAGAAAGGGCGGTCGTTGAGGAACGAGAACCGACACAACCAGCAGCCGAGAACCAGCAGCCCGACCCCGAACCCGCCTACTTCTTGGCCGTGGCTGGGGGCGGTGGGGCCGGCTCTGCCTTGGCCGCCCGAGCAACCGAAGGACGGGTACTGGTGGTGAACGACTCAGCCGAGAAACTGGCCGAGTACCCCCGACCATCACCGCTCTTACGGGCCTGAACATTCATCGCCAAACCACCAAACGAAATCGGCGTCCCCGGCACAATCTCCGCCTTCAGATCCTGACCCGTCGGAGCCCACACCCGAGCCTTGAACGGCTCCTGCTCCGACCACTCCGAATCCGGATCAATCCACGGAACGTGAATCTCCCACCGCACAAGCTCCTGGCGGTCATCACTGGTCTTACTCTCCTGCCGGGCAACCTTGCCATCAGCAGCATCAGCCTTGGAGACAAACTCCATCACCGGCCGAACAACCACCGCGTAGCTCTGCAACTGGCGGGCAAAATCCTTGCAATCATCAACTATGAAACGCATTACAGGTGTCCTCCTGGACGTTGGGAAAAGCGAGCAAACCCCGCCCAACCCACAACCCCGAACGAAAACCCAGACGCGAGAAAGACCCAGACCAAACAGCCCAGGCCCCTCTCCCCCACCCCAACACCAGACACACCAAGAGCTTCAAACTCCTGTGCATCTAGACCTACGGTGGTACTCACGTCGGATCCGCCTCCTAAGGCAGTGGTTCCGGCGAGCCCGGCCCCCGGAGGTACGAACTCCAAGGGGTCGGGCGCTCTTAGTTATCAGGTACTTCCTACCTACTTAGACATACCATAGCCAGCTTGGCATACCTAATGCAAGTCATTGGTGTGCTAAATTCATCTTTGGGACGCCATACTGTTAACCACTCCCCTTTCGTACGGCACAAGGACGCACTCAGAGATGACAACAAGCAAAAGCGAGCAGGTGTACCGCTCGATCGTCGATCGCATCCGATCAGGCGACCTCAACAAGGGCGACAAGCTGCCCACCCAGAAAGAACTGGCCGAACACTTCGAGTGCTCCCTAGCGCCCGTCAAGCAGGCACTAGCCCGGCTCTCCCTCGAAGGGGTGACAACCTCCTCTACAGCAGGAACGTTCATCGCCGAGGCCCCTCCCGCGTTTTCCGGGAACCTGTTATCGACCCACGCTCTCGTACAACAAGACCCCACCTCGTTCGGATCTGACTTTGACGAACGGATACTGTTCGCGGACAGGATCGAGGTCGAGGGCCGACCAGCCGAGATGCTGGGAGTCGAAGAAGGGACCCTGGTCATCCGCCGAGACCGGCACCGAATGGCCAACGGTGAACCAATCACAATCTCCTCAGCATGGATCCCCTGGAAATTCGGGCGCCATGTCGCCGACCTACTCCTACTAGAAACCG
>JAAETI010000571.1 GCA_024228555.1 bacterium
AGGCAAGCAAGAAACACAAGGTGATAGCGTGGGCGTGTCCTGCTGGTGGCAGCAAAGACCGAGTCGTTCATTGGTGCTTCCTCGAAGCCCGTCGCCGAGCATGGTTCCCGGAGTTGTGGTCAAGACAGTGGTGACGGCGGCCAAGAATTTGGTCGCTGATCCCGATTAGGAGAGTACGATGACATCCATCCCGGGGCCACCGGTGGGACAGGAGGCGGAACGATGGCCAAGACAAAGCAGCGCCGGAAGGCAAAGCCGGCGAAGATGAGTGCGCCGACAGTACGCCGTGACGCCGCCGGGGTGGACATCTCTCCGACGGTGATGTACGTGGCGGTGGGGCCGGAGCAGGACCCCGAGCCGGTGCGTAGCTTTGGGAGTTTTACCTGTGATCTGTACCGCATTGCGGAGTGGTTGAAGAGCTGCGGAGTGCGGACGGTGGCGATGGAATCGACGGGGGTGTATTGGATACCGCTGTATCAGGTTTTGGAGGAGCAAGGCATGGAGGTGTGTCTGGTGAACGCCCGGCACTTCAAGAACGTACCGGGGCGGAAGACGGACGTCCAGGATTGCCAGTGGTTGCAGTATCTGCATTCGGTGGGTCTGCTGCGAGCCTCGTTCCGGCCGCCGGCAGAGGTGTGCGCGCTACGCACTTTGTGGCGCCACCGGAGGGGAATTGTGGAAGCGGCTAGCGAGCACATCCAACACATGCAGAAGGCGCTGGACCAGATGAATGTGCAGTTGCATCACGTGCTGAGCGATGTGACGGGGGTGACGGGGCTGGCGATGATCGATGCGATTCTGGCCGGTGAACGGGATCCACGGAAGTTGGCCGGGCTGCGCGACAAGCGGGTGCGGGCGAGCGAGGAGAAGATCGTCAAAGCGTTGGAAGGCGACTACCGGGAAGAGCATTTGTTCACGCTCAAACAGTCGCTCGAGGCGTACCGCTATTGTCAGCGGCAGATTGGCGAATGCGATGCGGAAATAGAGCGGCGGGTAGGGGTGTTCGAAGGCAAGGTGGATCCGGAGAGCAAGCCGCCGCCGCCAGAGCGGAAGACGAGCCGGCCGACGAAGCAGGGGGAATTCGACATGCGGCGGCACCACTATCGGGTCTTCGGTGTGGATCTGACACAGATTCCGAGTATCCGCACGGCCACGGTGCAGGTGTTGCTGACCGAGGTGGGGCCGAATTTTCAGAAGTTTCCCGATGGGGGTCAATTTGCGTCGTGGATGACGCTATGTCCGCACAACGACGTCACTGGGGGCCGGGTGATGAAGACCGGGACGAAGAAATCGGCCAATCGAACGGCCCAGGCGCTGCGGATGGCGGCGGAATCGCTGTGCCGGGATCAGTCGTACTTAGGGGTGTACTACCGCCGAAAGAGAGCGCACATCGGGGCTCCGAAAGCGCTCACGGCGGCGGCGCACAAGCTGGCCCGGGTGATCTACGCGCTGGTGACCACTGGCAGGGAGTACGACGAAAGCGTCTTCCTCCAGGCGGAAAAGCGCGAACGCGAACGAGCCTTCAAGCGGCTGCAACGACAGGCGCGTCAGGCTGGCTACCAACTGGTGAAAAACAGTGGTGCCAGTGAGGTTGTTTCTTAGGAGGCAAGCAAGAAACACAAGGTGATAGCGTGGGCGTGTCCTGCTGGTGGCAGCAAAGACCGAGTCGTTCATTGGTGCTTCCTCGAAGCCCGTCGCCGAGCATGGTTCCCGGAGTTGTGGTCAAGACAGTGGTGACGGCGGC
>JAAETI010000572.1 GCA_024228555.1 bacterium
CGCACGGCCCTAGCCAAGCTCGCCTCGTCAGCGCCAGCGATATGGAAGATCCGCACTCCGTCATTGTTGTCCCAGCCGGCGCCGACGAAGTTCTCGGCGAGAACTTCGACCATCGAGAGTCGAAGCACTCGATATCAGGCACTTTCTCCGTGCTCGGCATCACCGGCCGCTCGGCGCAGGCGCTCACACACAGTGGCGATCCCCGACGGCAGGGCGCCGACCGCCACCGCCCGCGCTCCGCGGTCGCGTTTCCGTGCACCCAACCCGCCCGGAATCGCCGGTGATGTGGCGCTTCGGTCGGGATTCCAACTCGGTGGTCGCGGCCTCTAGTCCGGCGCTCGGCCCGACCCGGTCAGGGTCTGCTCCCAGCTGTGCTAGGCCGCTGTGGGTGATCAGTCCCTCACCCCTGCTCGTCGCTTTCCGTGGCAACACCAGACCAGTAGTTTGAGACGCGATAAGACCCCCTGTTTGCCGGGTTTGATGGCTGCTTCAACAGCATCCATTGTCCCGGGTCAGGGGGTCTTTGGCGAACCCAAACCAGAGTCGGCTGCGATCAATCCGGGTTGGGTTCAGGCTTGGTCTGCCTCCCTCTTTAGGAGTCGACGATGGACCTCCGACAGTACAGAAATTGCGCCCATCAACAGCAAGAATGTTGGCACGAACCAGTCGGACGTGGTGCTGTCAGTCAGTAGTACCCGCATACCGATGAAGATCGTAGCTAGTGCGAATGCATAGATGAGTAGTCTGATGATGAGTGTCAGTCTCATGATCAGTATCCTGAGCACCAGATTGCTTGCGGTACTGCCGTGAAATGTATGTCGACGCCTTTGCTGTTGGAGCATAAACCCAAGCTCC
>JAAETI010000573.1 GCA_024228555.1 bacterium
CACTGGACACGATGGCGCTGTGATTCGAGGGCAGACCCCCGTAGCCGATCTGGCCAAACGCAGGTTCACCAGCCTTGATGCTGTTGATCGCGAACTTGGCCGATCCGGCAACAACCCAGGCGGCGAAAGGAACGATGGGATAGGCGACGTCCATCGATCAGGCGATGCCGGGCCACAAAGCCCAACCGCTGGCTCCGATCCATAGCGCTACGCCTAGGAACAGCTGCCAATCGGTGAGCAGAGCATCGGTTGGCGACTCACCCCCGTCCAGCTCTTCCACCACATACCAATAGCGGAACATGCCGAACAGCACGATCGGGATTGTGATGACGAGCTCTGGCCGGGCCGTCATGACGAAGAGGCTGTAGAACAACAGCGCGCCTGTGGCCGACATCTCTGCGTACCGCTCGACGAGAGCCACCGAGTACTGCTCCAAGACCCCACGGGTGGCGACCCCGTTCTCGGGGACGCTCTGGAGTAGCTCCTGACGACGTTTGATAGCCGCCAGATAGAGGGCCAGACACAATGTGGTCACGAACATCCACGACGACAAAGGCACCGAGATCGCCAACGCCCCGACATAGACCCGCGCCACGAACCCGATGGCGATGGTGAAGATGTCGACTACCGGGTGATGCTTCAGTAGGAAGGTATAGGCCAGGTTCAGCACGAGGTAGGCGCCGATCACGGGCACGACCACCGGCTGGTAGAGGTAGCCAACGGCCAGCAGTGCGTAGAGGGCGACCAGGAGGCTGAGAGCTTGAGGTTTGGTGATGAGGCCGGCGGCCAATGGCCGCGTCTTGGACTTCACCGGGTGCTGTCGGTCCCGTTCGATGTCGGCGTAGTCGTTGATGATGTAGGCCGTCGATGAGCCAATACAGAACAGGGCTGTGGCGGCGAACGCGTCGAAGATTGCCGTTGGATCGGTGAAGAGTCCGGCGAAGATGAGCGGGGCCAGAACGAAGCCGTTCTTGATCCACTGTCGTGGTCGCATCAGCTTCACGAAAGCACCGACCATTGGTACTGTTCGACTGATAGCTATTGCCGCAATCATGGCATACCGTGTCCAACGACGGCCCCACCAAACACTGCATTCATCTGTAGTTTGCTACCCGATGAGAATTGCACTGGGTTACGCCCTCTTCGCTGTCATTGCGACTATAGCCAACATCGGGAGCCAAGATATCAGCCTGATGGTATACGGGGGCTCGATCTCACTCATAACGTCGTTGACCCTAGGTACGGCGATTGGGCTTGTCGTCAAGTACAGCTTGGACAAGCGGTACATCTTCTGCTACCAGATCAACAATGTTCGCCACGAGGGCCGTACGTTCTACCTGTATGCGGTCATGGGACTGGCTACGACCGCCATCTTCTGGTTGTTCGAGCTCGGCTTCGACTATGTATTTGACTCAAAGCAGATGCGATATGTCGGAGGTATGGTGGGCCTCGCTATTGGGTACTACACGAAGTATCAACTCGATCGACGGTACGTCTTTACGTAGGCAAGGGTGTAGATGCAGCTAACGGGTTGGGGTAGGTATCCGTTCGTCGAATCGGCGGTGACCCATCCCGACAGTGGGGCAGCGGCTCTCGAGGCGATCCGTGGCCGTTCGGTTCACGGTGAACCGCTAGGACAGATCCCCCGGGGCCTTGGCCGTAGTTACGGCGACAGCTCCTTGGCTCCGTCGGTGATCGATACCGCTCGTCTCGATCGCTTGATCGACTTCGACGAGCAGACTGGTCTGCTCCGCTGCGGAGCCGGGGTGAGCTTGGCTGAGATCCTCGAGGTCTTCGTGCCCCGGGGGTGGTTTCTCCCGGTTACGCCGGGCACCAAGTTCGTCACCGTCGGTGGTGCTATCGCCAGCGATGTCCATGGCAAGAACCATCACATCGAGGGCACATTCTGCGATCATGTGACCCGGATGGGGGTCGCCACCCCGG
>JAAETI010000574.1 GCA_024228555.1 bacterium
CAGGCGGAAGCCCACGGTGATCTCGATGAGGCAATCCGGCTGCTCTTTCTCGACGGTGTTGACCACCTGGAGAAGAACGACGTGGTCAGCAGTGCCGCAACTACCTCCACCGCGACGGTGCGACGACTCTCCAACGAGACCACGTTTCTCGACACGTTCGACGAGGTCGCCTACGGAGGTGTCCCGGCGCAACCCGATGACGTGGTCGAAGCCAGGACGGCCTGGGGTCGACTCAAGGCACGATTGCTATGAGCGACCAGCCCATCTTCAGGACGAGGACCGGTCTAGTAGTCATCGTGGCGGCCGGTCTACTTCTCGTCGTGGGACTGTTCCAGTCGGCCACCGAACCATCGCCGACCGAAGGCCCCGCCGGATCGACGTATTCGACAACCCCCGATGGAGCGGCGGCGTTTGCCGCCCTGCTTGAGCAGAATGGCTACGACGTTGCACATTGGCGGATCCCGCTGGCCACCCGACCACCTGAATCGTCCGACGTGATTGTGGTTGTCAACGGCAACCTGCTCGATCTCGATGACAGCGCGACTCTCCGCTCCCACCTCGAGTCGGGAGGACGGGTGGTTGCCATCGGCAACACCTGGCTGGCCGGAATCCTGGATTCGCCACCCAACAGCACTGCGACAACAGATGAAGTGAGTGGTGCGCTTCTCCCGTTCGGGAGCTTTGCGGACATCGAGCAGGCGAATGGCCCCACCGTCTGGGCCGAGCCCGGTTCCATGCTGGGCGTTGTCGGAAACCAAAGTGGGATCCTCGCCGCAGTTCAGTCCGTCGGGCAGGGGCAGCTCGTAGCCATTGCCGACGCATCAGTCATCTCGAATGCCGGTCTCAGCGAGGTCGACAACGCTCTTCTCGGAGTTCAGGCAGTCGGGGCTCCGGGACCCACGGTCAAGTTCATCGAGTACCTCCACGGTTTCGAGCAACCGGCGGGCCTCGCCGCGTTGCCGCGTCGCTGGAAGCAGGCGTTACTGGTGCTCGCCTTTGCCGGCTTGATCTGGCTGCTCTCACATGCCAGAAGGCTCGGCCCTCCCCAACAGACCGAGCGCGCTTTGCCCCCGCCACGGGCGGCATACGTCGACGCAGTGGCAGCGACCCTCGCCGCAGGCAAGAGCGACAAGGCGATCGTCCCGCTACAGGAGCGGATCGAAATCGAATTGGCTCGGCGTGGGGCGGATCTAGGCTCAGCCACAGACGTCATCGATGTTGCCATTCGGAGCGGGGTCGACCCGGAGGTCGCCCGCACCGCGCTGGGCGAATCAGGACACGATCCCCTGGCAAAGGTCAAACTTCTATCCCAGATAGTGAGCAAGGAGCAATTGTGAACGAGCTTCGACAGCGTGTCGCTAACGAGGTCGCCAAGGCCGTCGTCGGTCTCGATGATGTCATCGACGGAATCCTGATGGCTGTCGTGAGTGGGGGACACATCCTGCTCGAAGGACCACCCGGAACAGCAAAGACCCTGGCTGCCCGTGCAGTATCACGATGTCTCGGGCTGGAGTTCACCCGCATCCAGTTCACGCCTGACATGCTCCCATCGGACATCACAGGGACCATGGCCTTGAGCGGAGACTCGCTGCGGTTCCGACCAGGACCGCTGTTCAGCGGTGCTGTGTTGGCAGACGAGATCAACCGCACTCCACCCAAGACGCAGGCAGCCCTTCTCGAAGCGATGCAGGAACGATCGGTTACAGTCGACGGAACCTCGCACCCGCTTCCGGATCCGTTTGTCGTCGTGGCAACGCAGAATCCGATTGAGTACGAAGGCACCTATCCGCTGCCGGAGGCACAGCTGGATCGGTTCATGATGAAACTCGACGTTGACTATCCAACCGAGAATGAAGAGATCGCGATAGCTGATCTCGAGCGGGTTGGCCTAAGCGACGCCGCGGTGGAGACGATCGTAAATGTCACCTCCGTCCAGGAGATTCTCGACACCCGGAGCCGGCTGGATGCGGTGCGGGTCGAGGACAAGGTCACCGCATATGCGGTTCGGCTGGTCCGGCACACCCGTTCGCTGCCCAGCGTCGAGTTGGGCGCAAGCCCACGAGCGACCGTACACCTGCTCGCCGCCGCCAAGGCCTGGGCCCTCCTCCAAGCTCGCGACTTCGTTACCCCCGATGACGTTCACGATCAAGCCTCCCTCGTCCTCAGTCATCGACTGGTGATGACTGCCGATGCAGCAATCGATCGGTACAACCCTGCGGACGCAGTCAAAGCTGCGCTCACCGCTGTTCCCGTCCCCAAGTGATGCCGACGCCACGACTGGCACTGGCTCTAGTGATGGGGGCAGTCGTGCTCGCTGGCCTGGGCACAGTGCTCGGCACCATCGCCGTTGCTCTACTGGCGGCGGGATTCATCGCCGATGCGCTGGTTCTCAATAAGCTCCCCGAAGTAGAGCGAAACGTCCCGAGGACACTGGAGCGGCTCCGCCCAGTGCCGCTGACGGTCACCGCAACCGACCCTCGCGCCGGGTCAATCATCGTGAGGCAAACATCGGTACCCGACCTCAAGGTGCAACGTCAGATTGGCAACGACGGATTGGACACAACCGTCCAAGCTGTTCGCAGGGGTAGCCACACGCTACCGCCGGTGACAGTGCGCAGCACCGGCCCGTTCGGTCTGGCATCACGACAGCGCGAGATCGGGGGTAACCATCCCGTCACCGTCTACCCCGATATCACCGGTGCGATGAGAATCGCCAGAGCCGTGGCCAACGGCAGTTTCTCTTCCGCAGGCCTGAGAAGACGAGGACCCATCGGCATCGGAACCGAGTTCGAGTCGGTACGGGACTACACCCCGGATGACGATATCCGCCACGTCAATTGGCGGGCGACAATGCGCACCGGAAGACCGATGACCAACAGCTACCGGATCGATCGAGACCGAGACGTCGTCTGTGTCGTGGATAGCGGGCGGCTCATGACCGCCCCCATCGGCAGGCACAGCCGCCTCGACGTTGCCGTTGACGCCACTACCGCTATCGCCCATACCGCCGATGCGATCGGTGATAGGTGCGGCGTCGTTGCGTTCGACCGAAAGGTCGAACGGTCGCTACCGCCAATGCGTCGTGGCGCACGCGCTGTGGTCGAAGCCGTCCACGACCTCGAACCTGTTCCTGTGGAGAGTGACTACGAGCTTGCGTTCCGAGCGGTCAGTAGGACAAAGCGCTCCCTTGTCGTTCTGTTTACCGACCTCTTCGAAGAAGCCGCCGCCCTCCCTCTGCTCGAAGCACTGCCAATCCTGTCGCGCCGCCACGCCGTGATCGTGGCATACGTCAGGGATGAGGACCTCAGGGCTGCGGTTACTGAGCCCGGCGACGACAGCGAAGCCCCCTATCGAACAGTTGTTGCCCTCGATGCTCTTGAAACTCGACGTGCCGTTGTTGCCCGACTCCGGCATAGCGGGATCACAGTGATCGAGGCTGCTGCTGCCGAACTCCCGGCCGCAGCCGTCGACGCTTATCTCCGACTCAAACAGCGTTCGGTGATCTGACGACGCTGCCTCGAGACCACATCATGAACCAGAAGAGTCCACCGACAAACAGGCCGACGATTGTCATCGGAAGAGCAGCGAACCCGCTTCGGCTCACAAACGCCTCGATGATCCCTGCCACCACGAGCCAGAGCATCGACCCCAGAGTCATCAGCACCGCAGGTCTGGCTTCGGCAACAAGCGCGTCCCGTCGGGTCAGATCTCCTGGGCCTACCAACGCCCACCCCAGACGTAGGCCGGCAGCGGCGGAGACCACGATGCACGACAGCTCCAAGATTCCGTGAGCGGCGGCCAGCTCGAGGAAGAAGGCTCCACTGCCGCCGCTGACGAGGGCACCGGCGATAACGCCAAGGGTGATCCCGTTGGTAGCCAGAACGTAGACCGTCGGCACACAGAACATGACTCCCACGGCGAACGACAAGATGGCCACCGTCACGTTGTTGGCTATCAGGAACGCCGAGAATTCCGCCTGCATCGCAAGATCGGCGCCCATATCAGTGCCACCAGCCGGATCAAGGGCGCCGGCGAACTCGCCGGGCACCATTCCGATGGCGGCGCTCGTGTCTACGACCGCCCACACCCAGCCAAGCGCCGACGTGCCGAATAGCACCCCTGCCGCGACCGCCAGGAACGCCGGGCGCGCCATGGCAAGACGCCAGTAGTCAGTGGTCATGAACCGAATCGGATGTGGTCGCCGCGAGCCGCTTCGATAAACGAGCGGGCGCGCCCGTGCCACCAGACCCGCTACCTCATGCGTGGCAGGATGTGAGGGGTGCTTGGCCCGCATCCGGGAGAGGTCGGCGATCGCCGAGCGATACAGCCGACCGAGTTCGAGGATGGCAGGGGCGGGAAGCCGCTCGGGACGACCCTTTGCCTGCTTCACCAGTGACTCAAGGCGATCCCAATCCGCCTGGCGCTTGTTGGTGAGTGTGCCTATCTTCACGCCTACTCCATGGATACTGACCACATCGAGATCACGACGCCTGAGGGATTCTCCCTCCAGCTGGTGCTGGCCGGGCTCGGGTCTCGGTCCGCCGCCGCAATCGTCGACACGTCCATTATCGTCGCCTGCAGCACCCTGGCCTATCTCCCGTTGCTGAACTCAGACGCACCTGCCCCGGCCCGGATCATTCTCCAGATGATGCCTTTGGTGCTGTTCTTTGGATACCACATCGCCTTCGAGACTCTGGGCCGACGACAGTCGCCGGGCAAGCGTCTCTTGCGGCTGCGGATCGTCCGTACCGACGGATCGCCGATGGGGGCAACGGGTTCGCTAGTACGCAATCTCCTACGAATCGTCGACTTCTTGCCGTTTGCCTATCTGGTCGGGATGGCCACCGTGTTCTCGTCGACCAGCAACCAGCGTCTCGGCGATATCGCCGCCGGAGTCGTAGTTGTCATGGAGCCGAAGGCAGGCGGTGATCATGAGACATCGCCATTGCCCTCCGCTGTGGTTCCTGAAGGATGGGACGTCAGTGCGGTCACGGACGAGGACATAGCGATGATGACTGAGTTCATGGCGCGGCGAACCTCATTGGACACCAGCTCGCGCGGAACCATCGGCCTGCGGCTGGCCAACCGGATAGATGCCAAGGTCAGCCGCCCCCCACAACACATGAGTTCGGAAGACACCATCGAGACCGTGTTACGACTCAAGCAGCAGCACTCCTAGATCGAACAGACCTCGCGCAGCCGATCGACAATCTGCGGGTCACCGGAAGCGGATATGCCTTCGAGAGAAGCCCTACCCCACATCCACAGCAATACGCGGTCAGGCTCACCTGCAACAGCCGTGTCTGCCGTGGCATCAGGGTCAAGGACGGCCTTCAATATGTCGAAGCGCTTGCCTCGGCTTTCTCCGACTGCACGGCCAAACCGCAGGATCCGCGGACGTCCGCCGGCGTCGATGCGCACGAGATCCTCGCTCGGGAGAAACTCGGCGGATGAGGGAATCCGGGTAGCAAAGACATCGAAGAGCTCATCGATACCGTCGGAAGCCAGCTCCGCATCGAAGAGGCTTTCGTACCCATGAGCCTGCTCGGCATCGATGCGATGTACCGCAGTCTCGTGAGCCATTCGCCTGATCCAGAACTCGATCGTTGTCACCCCGCCAAATCCCTGCGCCGGGGCCGTTGGATCGGCGGCCGCCAGAACGCGGCAAAGCCTGTCTGCCCCGCTGCGGTACCAATCGAGCGGATCGACTCCCGCGGGGGGTCGGGCCCGCTCCGGCCATCGATCGACCAGACCTTGTTCCACGATGTCCGAACTGCGGGCGTGCACCGCGGCAACGTGGGACAACAAGTCGGAGACCGTCCAAGCCGGACAACCCGGGACCATTGCATCGGGGCCCCGTACCGCGGCAGCGGCAAGCAAGTGGGCGTCAGCGTCGAGATGGGCCAGGTAATCGGCGACGGACAACATGGCACAACCCTAACGACACGGTCCCTTTCTTTCCCGATTTCGAAAAAGGACCTTGACAGCACCTCAACAGCATGGCAATGTTCTTGCAAGCCGTGACACCCCTTTTGGGGGAGTTGCGGCATCTCAGTTTCGGTTCTCGAGAAGAAGGGAGACGCATATGATCACCATGACATTCACAGCTGGACACAGCCTCACGCATGCGTCTCCACGGCTTCGTGGAGGCAGCGTGTCAGACGCTGTCAGCACGGCTTCTCGGAACACCGGAGCAACGATCTAGCAATCGTCAGCCCGCATATCGTTCACGAGGAGTCGCCCGAGGGGCGGCCTTCTTAGTTCTCCGCTCCTTCGGCACCACCGGGGCGAACCCACCAATTGGGGGTTTCCCGGAGGTTCGAACCCTCCCCGCCCCACGACGGAACAACGTCGGAATCTGCGGCTCGCCACATACACGGCCCGTACTGCGGATTGCAGATTCCGACGGCGTTCCCGTCAGTCGCATCGATTGCGGAAGAGGCGACGCTGCCCACCCAGGCCCCAGGCCCACGGCGGGAGCGGAGCAAACGATCCGCAACGATCGATTGGCGGCCCGTCAGTAGGCACCGGCAACGGTGAACGACAAAGGAAAGGAGGGGGACGGTGTACGCACCTATCGCCCGCATCAGCGATGTGCTGGCTCGCCACGGCGTAGTAATTGGTCGCAATCCACGATGGATTGAAGAAGCCAATGCGCAGCAGATTGCTCGTGTCAGCCAAGCGGTTGCAGCACTTCGCCAGAAGTGACCGGTTTCTCCTCAGGGGGAAGACGGCCGCAAGAGATTCCGTCCGAAAGGGCACGGAACAAAGGAAACGAAATGCTCGCAACACGACCAGGACTTCACGACAACTCAGGGACAATCAATGATGAACTTTGATCCGTGACCGCGAGGTCCGCTACCCGCTAGTACCCGCCACCTGAAAAGGTAGGCGGCTACTGGCGCGAAGCGATGTACCCTCGATCACATGAGTCAACAACCTGCACCCAATTGGTACCCGGACCCTTCGGGCAAACACGAGAAGCGCTATTGGGACGGCTCAACCTGGACCGACCGTGTCATGAACGGTGGAACCGAGTCTGTCGATGGGAGCCGCACTACTCACGTCCCGAGCGGTAACCACGGCGCCGAGCAAGTAAAACGGCAGGTAGGAGAGCAAGCCGGATTGACCGGTGCCGCACCGGGTGGCGGTTCGATCTTCAATGAGCCCATTCTCGTCGTGAATCAGAAGGCAAAGTTCCTCGAGGTTCACAGCGAATACGCGGTCTATGACCAGAGCGGTAACCAGATCGCCGGAATCCGCCAGGTGGGCCAGACGAATCTCAAAAAGGCGCTGCGAATGGTGAGCAGCCTTGATCAGTATCTGACGCACAACTTCCAGATCGTCGATATGAGCGGCAATGTGCTTCTGGCAGTTACCCGGCCCGCAAAGTTCATCAAGTCGCGGATCGAAATATCCGATGGTGCCGGCCGCCCGGTCGGATCCATCGTCCAGAAGAACATGATCGGCAAGATAAACTTCCGCCTCGAAGCAGGAGGATCTGTCGTCGGCACGATCAACGCCGAGAATTGGCGGGCGTGGAACTTCAGCATCCAGGACACCTCCAGCACCGAGGTCGCTCGAATCACAAAGACATGGGAGGGCTTTGCCAAGACCATGTTCACGACCGCCGACAACTACGTACTGCAGATCCATCGGCCCTTGCAGGAACCGCTTCGGTCACTGGTCGTTGCGTCGGCATTGTCAATTGACACCGCACTCAAGCAGGATGACAGAGGCTTCAACTAGGCAGGGTCTATCCCTCGATTCGAGTCAGGGTCCCGTCGGTCGTCAGCACCTCGATGACCGACATACCGGCACCGACCTTTGGATCAAACCGGAAGGCTCCGACGCTTGTCGATTCATCTACGTAGCGGGGCAATCCGTAGAAGTCGAGGCTCGCCATCTTGCCCGTCATGTTGACCGCTCCGAGCGTGTTCAGGTCGGATGAGGCGCTGAGCCGGTAGTCACCATCTTGTCGCTCGGGGATGGCGTATGCGACATTGGCACGCTCGGCGCCGTCGTCGAGGAAATCAAATGGGTCAGGATTGGGGACTTCTCGATAGTTGCTGTCGAATGTGTCCCGCTCGCCCCAGTTCCCTAGATAGTCCTCAACACCACCGAGGAAGCTGCCCAAGAACAGATTGTTGATGTAGGTGCGACGGAAGACCGTCAGCTCCCAAGTGTTGAGGTCAATCCGGTCGAAGTTCTCGGGGCCGGCCGCGCCCCACGAACCGACATCGCCGTACCACCCCGTGTTCGAGTCCCACTTGCCGTCAGTGGTGTTGTTGATGAGCCAGGTCTGATCGGAGTCCCAGGTGAGAAGGTGAGCTTTCATCCAGTCAGGGCCGAGCCGCAAGCCGGTCACGACATTGTTGGCAACGAGGTTCGGTCCAGGGTTGCCGTCAACCCCGATCCCCCATGCCCACGGATCGGTGATCAGATTGCCGTCGACTCGAATGCCATAGTTCTCACCGCGCAACGTTATTCCGGGACCGCCGCCGCGAATAGTGTTGTAGCGGATTGTGCTTCCACTCATCCGCTCAAAGGCGATGCCAGAGACATCCTCGACCCGCGAGTATCCGGCCCAGCCCGCATTGATGATCGTGTTGAACTCGACGACCAGCTGGGTTCGACCGGGAGCCCAGTCGTTGACGGTATCTGCGGTGAGCCGCTCGCTGCTGCCGTCGGCAGCGATGCCCACCGCTCCCGCGTCCACGACCCAGTTGTTGCGGACGGTGATGGGAGCGACTCCCTGGTCACCGGATACCGGGACATCAATACCCGTGAAGTCGCTACCGCTCAGATAGTTCCCTTCAACGACGACGCCATGAACGAACACGCCATCCGTCTGGTCGGCGGAGCGCGATCCAATGGTCAACAACGCCTCATCCTGGGCTTGGGCTCCACCCTTGATATCGAATCCATGCAGCTCAACGAAGTCACCGAGAATGGAAACTACCGGCCCGGATCGGGCCGCAATGTCCAGCTCCGCGGTGGCTGGATCAGCATCGTCGGGCATCCGAACGTAGACAGTCGGTTGGTAGGTCGCAGGCACCGGCCCGAGCACCATGTACTCCGACACATAGTTCTGGGCGGTGCCATCGGGTCCGCGGCGTTTGTTGAAAGGCTCGGTGGCAGTGGTCAGCGCGTCGCCGGCGATCTCCGGTATTCCGAATCGGAATAGGGGGGTCTCTCGTTCTGAGCCAGGAGCGGACGTCGTGTCCCACTGGAACACGAGATGATGCCACCCCTCGTCCATGACGACGGAGTGCCATGCCTCTCCGAACTCGCCGAGGCCAATCTCGGGGTGCGCCTGGTCGGCCTCGTCGTTGCCCGCTTCCAAGAACACCCTGCCGTTGAGCAGCTCTCCATCCAGCCATGCTCGGTAGTCGTAGGGCTGCTCAGCAAGCGGGGCCCCGCTGATGCCACCTGCCCGGAAAGGCCCGGACACCTGGAGATCGAACTTGTAGGTGTTGTACCAGTCGTAGGCAGAAACGGTGCGGGGCTGCTCGATGTATACCCACGCCGAGCCCCAGAAGATTCCACCAGCGAACTCATCATCAAAGTCGGACCCGAGGTCCACAAAGCCACCACTGTCGGCTTGCTTGGCTTCCCAGATGTATTGGCTCGAACCGAAGGTATTCAGCGACCCTTCCCTTGCCGACACGTCACCGTTGAACCGCGGAGAACTCGAGGCTTCCGAACCGTTTGCAACGACATACTCGCCGGGGGCCAAGTCCCACGGTGCAGACCGGGCGACAAGCTCGTTGCCGGACAGCGAAAGCGAGTTGTCGAAGTCGGTGAATGCTTTCGCCTGATAAACGCCGCTTAGGCCTTCTACCGGAGTCCAAGCATTGGCAGGGAACGAATCGTTGCCTGTAATGACCGGCATTGCCCCGGACGCCCCCCGGATTCCCTGGATGACGATCGGGGCCTCTTCGGTACCGTCGGAGTCGATGACGACCGACTCCCGGTAGACACCCGGATACACGTGGATGACGGTTCCCGCAGCGGCACGGTCGACGGCCTCACCGATCGTCATGAGCGGGTGGGTAGACGAACCGTCGTTCTCATCGGAGGCAACGGCGTGCTGATTGTCGACTACGAGATCGGGCCCTCTGGTTACGCCTATCGGTGCAGGGCCGACGGCAGCCGATGGCTCTTCCGCAAGCTCTCCAGTGGGCTCGGTATAGAAGTAGTAATTGGTCAGTTCCTCGGAGGAACGACCCAGCAAGGTGGTTGCGATTTCGTCGGCGGTTCGGCCCTCGGTCCCGACGATGCGCTCGAGGGGATAGTTGATCACCCACCAGCCTGCGGGTTCGACGATCAAGCCTGCCTCCAGGTCGTACGACACTGACACCGACACGTCTCGAAGCAGGCGACGCTGCCCGCCGGGGGTCACCACCGAAGGCTCAATCGATCGCACGCTCGGCAGCAGGTCCGAAGATGGCAGCGGCAGCGGACGCCCGACTCCAGCCAGGGCTTGAACCGCCGCCAGGGGATGGGGTGCCTCAACCGCTGATGGCTCGGCGCTGAGTCGCGGGACGGTCGTCGTGGTGGTTGCGGTGATCTGGCCTGCCGCGACCAGTTCGGCAGGGAACTCATACATGTCTGGCGACATCTCGGGCAGGCTGTCCTCACCTTGCGCACAGGCGGAAAGAACCAGCATGAATGCCAGCGCTACTAGCGAGACTGTGCGAGACAAGGTCAACAGGTCCTTCCCGATCAACTAAATGATCGGTATATGGACACGTCTCCTTGAGGATGTTCGCTCGCACAAACACCCAAAAAACCCAAGTGGTAACTAGTGATATCGGGTCATAGGCAAGATGGCCATCGCAGTGCAATCACCTGAATATGAGCAGCTCATCATGGAGGCTCAGAGGTCACTTTGGTAGCCAGTCTCGCTAGACCGGCTCGAACCTTGCCGTGAAGTGACGAAGCCAGGGCGCTTGCTCGACAATTCGATAGCCGCCCATATCTGCGGCACCCATGGCAACGTCGATGACCACCTCGGCAACGAAGTCGATATGGCTCTGTGTGTAGGTACGACGTGGGATCGCCAAACGCACCAACTCCATCGGGGCCGGCGTTTCGGAACCGTCCGGCTGTAGCTTCCCGAACATGACCGAGCCGATCTCGACCCCACGGACGCCACCGTTGCGATACAGCTCAACCGCTAATGCCTGCGCCGGATACTGATCGGGTGGAATGTGAGGCAGGAGAGCCTTCGCATCGAGGTAGACGGCATGGCCACCCGCTGGTCGCACAATTGGAACCCCCGCCGCATATACCTTCTCTGCCAGGTACTCGGTGGAGCGAATACGATAACGCAGGTAGTTCTCGTCGAGCACCTCTTCAAGGCCAACGGCGATCGCCTCCAGGTCATAGCCGGCAAGACCGCCGTAGGTGGGGAAACCCTCGGTGAGGATCAACAGGTTGCGGCACTTGCCGGCAAGATCAGGATCATTGAGGGCGAGGAACCCACCGATGTTGGCAAGCCCGTCCTTCTTGGCAGACATCGTGCACCCATCGGCGATGGAGAACATCTCCCTGGCAATCTCACGGGGTGTCTTGTCGGCATAGCCCTCTTCGCGCAGCTTGATGAACCACGCATTCTCTGCGAAACGACAGGCGTCGAGGATCATCGGCAACCCATGCTCGTCGCAGACCTCGCGAACGGCACGTAGGTTGGCTATCGATACCGGCTGCCCACCGCCCGAGTTGTTGGTTACGGTCACCATCACCATCGGGATTCGGTCTGCCCCCACGTCGGCAATCGTCGCTTGCAGGGCACTGATATCGAGATTGCCCTTGAAAGGGAGCACGATGGCGGGATCCCGCCCTTCCTCGATGACAATGTCTCTGGCCTCAGCACCCTGGTACTCGACGTTGGCGCGGGTCGTGTCGAAGTGCGTGTTGGAGGGAACCACATCGCCCTCCTTGACCGCGTTGGCAAACAGGATCCGCTCAGCCGCTCTACCCTGATGGGTCGGAATCACCTCTGCGTAACCGGTGATGTCCTTGACGGTGGACTCAAACTTGAAGAACGAACGTCCACCCGCATAGGACTCATCACCAAGCATCATTCCTGCCCATTGCCGGGCCGACATCGCACCCGTTCCTGAGTCGGTCAGCAGGTCGATGATCACCGCATCAGCGTGAAGCCCGAACAGGTTGTAGCCGGCACCTTGGAGTGCTTCTTCACGTTCCTCGACGGTCGGCAGGTCAATAGACTGCACACTCTTGATCTTGAATGGTTCGATTATGCTGCGGTGCGGCATGACGCTCCTCGGTGTGGTTGGCAAGAGTCTGCCACACTCGATCCGTTTTCGGTTTGCGTTGACCTCCACCGATTTGCGAGTATCTAGGCGTCGATTGCTGAGGGAGGGCAATCACCTACTGGAGGAGCGATAGTGGATCCTATCGAGCCAGTCGTTCGCCAACGTGCCGCGGCCTTGCCCGGGCCGATCCGCGGCGTCTTGGTCATTGGCCTTCTCTACCTCTTCCTCATCGGGGTCAAACTCCTCGAGGGCGGCATCAAGGGTCTTGGTTCTGACTTCACCGATGCGTTGTTCCAGGGTGTTTCCAATCCAGTGGCCGGGCTCTTCGTCGGTGTGCTCGCAACCGTCCTCGTCCAATCATCATCGGTAACCACCGCGACAATTGTCGGACTCGTCGGAACTGGTGTGGTCTCGGTCGAGCACGCTGTGCCGATGATCATGGGCGCCAACATCGGCACCACCGTCACCAACACGATCGTGTCGCTGGCCCACATGCGGCATTCGGATGAATTCCGTCGTGCGTTCACCGCGGCCACGATGCATGACTTCTTCAATCTGATGGCGGTGGCAGTCCTACTGCCTCTTGAAGTCTTCACCAAGGTGCTCTCCGACACGGCACGTTCGATCACTGAGGCCATCGCCGGCGATATCGGTGGGGGTAGGTTCAACAGCCCCATCAAAGGAGCCGTCAAATGGGGCGCCAACCTCGTCGAAGGTCTCTTCGATTGGATAAGCAACGAGAAGGTCACCGCCGTGATTTTCCTTATCCTCGGCATCGCCCTCATCTTCCTCACGCTCACCTTCATCACCAAGAACATGCGGGTTCTAGTCGCCGCCAGGATCGAGCGCTCCTTGAATGCGGCCCTCGCCAGGAGCGGCCTCGTGGGGATCGTGGTCGGCATGCTGGTGACCGTTGCGGTTCAGTCATCAAGCATCACAACGTCGATCCTGATTCCACTCGTCGCTTCGGGAATTCTCGCTGTACGCAACGCATATCCCATCACGCTCGGTGCCAATATTGGTACCACGGTCACGGCCTTGATCGCCGCACTTGGCATCGGCGAGATCGACGGGCTAACCATCGCCGTCACCCACACCATCTTTAACACAGCCGGGATCCTGCTGATCTATCCATGGTCAAAGATCCGTTACATCCCAGTCGACCTGGCCGACAAATTGGCCGGTTTGGCGCTCAAGAGAAAGTCCTTGGCGCTCGGGTATACGCTGACAATGTTCGTCGCAATACCCCTAATCGGTATTCTGGTTCTCAGATAAGGGAGGCCCAACATGGTGTTTGATTTCTTCCGCGGAGGCGGACAATCAACAATCGAAGAGGTCGAAGAGACACTCGTCGTAATGATGCACAACGCCCGCCACGTCTACGACGAGGCCATGGGAGCCGTCTTCGGGGGCGGTAAATCCAAAGAGACCAAGAAGGATCTGAAGAAAACCGACAAGGAAATCAACGTCGCACAGCAAGAAGTTCGCCGCGCCCTTGTCATGCACGCTTCGGTCAGCCCGGCCGTTGACCTCGCAGACACGCTGGCATACATGAGCGTCGTCAAGGACGTTGAAAGAGTCGGCGACTACTCGAAGAACCTCTACGACCTCGCCAAATACGGCGCCGACTTCACCACAGCAGCCGACTTCGACGATTTGGATAGCTATCGGGAGCGAGTCGGTCAGTTGATGACGGACGCCGCAAACGTGTTTGCTTCTCGCGATGCCGAAGCCGCACAATATCTCATCGACAAGGCCGACGGCTTTCTCGATGACTACGACGCCAATGTGAAAGCCGCTTTTCAGTCGGTAGGTCCGGCTCCCGACGCTGTGGCCAGGGCTCTCTACTTCAGGTTCCTGAAGCGGATCACCGCACACGTCATGAATCTGATGACCGCACTGGTGGTCCCGGTGCATCGTCTCGACTACTACGACGAGGCCAAAGAGGACCGGGTCGAGAGCTAGACCGGCTTGACTGCGAATCGGTAGCTGGGCCAAGTTCCGTCTCGCTCGGGGAGGTACCGTCGTGGCGGCGCAGCCTCAACCGCCAGAGCGATGGTCTTCATCTCTCGCTCCAGCCGGGGCATCGAGTCGAGTGCATCTGCCGGACTGATCGGGCTGAGCATCTCCAGGTGAATCGTCTGCCCCCATCGCAGCGTCCGGGTGAACGGGTATTCCCATATCCGGTGGCTCCCCGTCAGCACAACGGGCAGGATCGGTAGATCGAGTCGTCGCGCCACGTGGAAGGCACCGGGCTGGAAACTGACATCGAGCCCGAGAACCGAGCCTTGCGGAAAGATGACGAGGCTTTCGCCGTCGTCGGCGGTGGCCGCAGCTTTGCGGATGATGGTGCGCATCGCGGCCCGTGGGGACTCAGGTTCGACGGCGATGTACCCGGCCAGTCTGAGGTAGTCACCGAAGTAGGGAAGCTCGAGCAGCTCATCACGAATCACCCAGCTGAGGTCAAGCGGCAAGCTCAGCAAGGCCAGCACATCGGCGAAGCCTTCGTGCAGCGGTACCACCACATACTGCTGAGAGCTATCGATGAGGTGTTCACCGTGGACTCGGAGATCGATCTCCAGTTCGGCAACGACCGCAGCGGCCCAGGAGCGTTCGGCGGCGTGCAACCGGGCACGGTCGCCCGATGTCGCCGCCTGCACAACGGCGGCCAGCCGAGGCACAAACAACTCGCGCAACTCAGAGGTCAGCGAAGCGGGATCAAAGAGATCATCTGGGCGAAGGTTGGGCATCGATCACCCCAACCTCCCTCTGAACCGGATTAGTCCCAACTCCTCACCCAGTTGCCGGGCGCCACCTCCATAATCCGTAGATGGAATATCGCGTGAGGAGATCTTCGACCCGAGCCAGATCCCACAATCAGCGGCGCACTCAGGCGCTCTCGACCCCCGCTGCCTCGGCGAGACCAAGGTCGTCAATTGCTATCTCACGCATTATGAACTTCTGCACCTTGCCGGTGACTGTCATCGGGAATTCAGGCACAAACCGGATGTAGCGCGGAACCTTGAAGTGGGCGATCTTGCCTCTGCAGAACACGATCAGCTCTTCCGTGGTCAGCTCGGAGCCTTCCCGCAGCTTCACCCAGGCCATGATCTCCTCACCGAACTTCAGATCCGGCACACCGATCACCTGAGCGTCAACCACGTCGGGATGGGTATAGAGGAACTCTTCGATCTCACGGGGATAGACATTTTCGCCGCCTCTGATGATCATGTCCTTTATCCGCCCGACGATGTTGATATAGCCCTCGTCGTCCATCGTCGCCAGATCTCCCGTGTGCATCCACCCATCTGCGTCGATGGCTTCGGCGGTTCGGTCCGGATCGTTCCAATAGCCCAACATCACCGAGTAACCGGCGGTGCACAGTTCTCCTGACTCGCCACGTTCCAGCGTCCGCCCGGATTCGGGCTCGACGATCTTGACTTCGACGTGGGGATGGATGCGGCCCACCGTGGCCACCCGTCGCTCGATGTCGTCGTCGGGGGCAGTTTGCGTTGAAACCGGTGAGGTCTCGGTCATGCCGTAGGCAATCGTTACCTCGGTCATGTTGAAGTCGGAGATGACCCGCTTCATAACCTCAACCGGACAGGGCGACCCCGCCATGATCCCGGTGCGAAGATGCGACAGATCGCTGCTGGCAACATCGGGATGTTCGAGCGCCGCAATGAACATCGTCGGTACTCCGTAGAGGCTGGTGCAACGCTCGTCGCTCACCGTCCTGAGAACCTCATCGGGAACGAAACGGGCTCCCGGAACCACAATGGTCGCCCCATGGGTGGTGCAAGCAATGTTGCCCAATACCATTCCAAAGCAGTGGTAGAACGGCACCGGCACACACACCCGGTCATCGCTGGTGTAGCGACACATCTCGCCGGTGAAATACCCATTGTTGAGAATGTTCACATGGCTGAGTGTTGCCCCTTTTGGGAACCCGGTAGTCCCTGAGGTGTACTGGATGTTGATGGGATCGTCGGGTCGTAGCGCCGCGGCTGCCGTGTCAAGGTCAGCCTGAGACACCGATTCCGCACCAGCCAGCAGCTCGTCCCAATCGTCCGATTCCAGATAGAGCGTTCGCTCCAACGTCGGCACCGCAGTCGCCACCTCGGTCACCATCTTGCGATAGTCGCTGCTGAGGAACTTGGGGGCCGAGATGAGGAAACGGCACTCAGACTGGTTGAGGGCGTACTCGAGTTCGCTCGTGCGATATGCCGGATTGATGTTGACCAGGATCGCCCCGATCTGTGCGGTTGCATACTGGATCAGGACCCATTCAGCGTTGTTGGGACTCCAGATGCCAATGCGATCACCTTGCCTCACCCCAAGAGCCAGCAGCCCTTTGGCGACACGATGGACTTCGACGGCAAACTGCGCATAAGTGAGCCGAACCTCTTGATAGGGGACCACGAGAGCTTCGCTGTCGGGGTATTGGGCGACGGTCCGGGCGAGGTTCTCACCGATCGTCTCGTGAAGAAGAGGAACGCTCTTGGGTCCGGCATCCTGAGCGAGGGCCATCGGTACTCCTTCCGCCGACGGTGCTGACCGCGGCTTGGTGAACACTGAAACGTTACCCAGCGAGAGCGTGCGTCGTGTATGGCCAACCGGACCAATCCGCGGAGCCGGTCAGCCGCCGTGCTGGAGTTCGATGTCCTGGCTGCCGCAGGTGCGGCACCGCAGTCGTGGGCCCCCAGGCGCCGCGGCCGGCACTGCAGATGCCTGTCGTTGCGGTGCGGAGATGAGAGGGTTCGCCTTCGCCGATGCGGCAATCGGTGCGGGCGCACTCCCCGGTGGTGGGGTTGCCGACACCATGCGACCGTGTGCGGAGACATCAGCACCGCAAGCAACACAAACCTCGACCGAGTGATGTTGAGTGACGCCACACCGCGGACAGTCCACCCACTCCTTGGCCCCGTTCTCCTCAACAGGACCGAAAGGATTGAGTTCGACTGGAGGAGGCTCCTCCTCGGGTGTGGGCGAATGCAGAAACGCCGGCTCGAGCGGCTCGCTCGGCACCAGGCTCCTGGCGTATGTCGTGTGCGGATGGACCTCACCAATGGAGTCGATATCGAACAGCCCGAAACCGCGGCTCTCGCCAAGGGACTTGGCACCATCTGTGAAGCCGGTAACCGAAAACAGCAACCGGCGCACAGCCTCGCCGTCGGTCGCTTTTAACATGGCCAGAATGGCAGCAGGAGCGATCGCAGTCCGGTCATACTTGATGCGCGTCACCAGACCCGCGCTACGGAGTTCGATCAGCCCATCGGCAGGCTCGGTGATCTTCTCCGGCACGGCTCCTAAGAAAGTCAGCCAACGCTGCGCCACGTGATAGGCCTCAGCCAGGCTGACGGTTGGTGTCCGATAGCGATCCATTAATTCCTCAACTGCAATTCCCGCCCAATCTCCAAAGTATCGGACCGGTATCTGGTGAACATAAGTGCATTGGTCAATCTACGACACTTCGGCCTTCCCGCTGACGCTGCCGCCACTCCGGCTGTAAGGGAATGAGTGATCCCAATCAGCAAGCAGGGTACGCAGGGCAGCCACAAACGCAAGCGGCTGGTCGAGAATCAGATGATGGTGCGCCTCGGGAATGGTCACCACGGGTGACGTGCGATCCATGAGTTCGTACATGTAGGCGGCGGTGTCCTCGGGCACTGTTACCGAGTGCTGGCCACGGAACAGGGCAACCCGGCAGCGGACACTCGCCAACTGATCACGCAACGGGATGAGGGTGTGCTTGAACAACATCGGATCAAACTTCCACGTCCACCCCTTTTCTGTCTCGTGAAGCGAATGGCGGGCAATGTGGTCAATGATGTAGTCATGCTCACAAGGTTGCGGAGGGATCAGCCGAAAATGCCGAACGGCAGACTCGAGATCCGTGTAGCGACCGGGATGGCGGAAAGCCCGGCCCCTGGCACCTTCTTCAGACTCCGGATCGGGTCTGCGCACCGGTGTGTCCACAATCACAGCCCCGCGCAACCGATCGCCATGATCCGATGCGGTTTGGATGGTCACCATCCCCCCAAGACTGTGCCCCACGAGCACCGGCGGACCAGGGAACTTGGCAGCGTCGACGACCGCCATAACCTCGCATGCCCAAGCTTCATGCGAGTAATCCGTACGCCTTCCGCTGTCACCGTGACCGGAGAGATCGAGAGCAACCACGTGCCAATTCTCAGCAAACATTGGGGCAAGAAAGGCCCACCACTGGGCATGAGCGGCCCCACCATGCACAAATACAAGACCCGGCTGTGACTTGTCTCCCCACTCCAGATAGTGAATCGGGACACCGTCGACTTCAACAAAGCCCTCGTCGTATGGCGTAGCCATCGCTCGATAGAACCACTCGGGGATAGCAGATCCCGTGTCAGCCATTGGTGGACCCAGCGTTGCCGTGAACCTCGTCGGGAAGCGGGAACCACCGCAGGTGTTCAAAATCCTCGGTTACCTGGGGCGCACCCAGCGGTTCGGGGAGATCGGCCGAATCGAAATCGGCGAGAATCGCATGGGCCTGGTCTAGATACTCCACCAGATGCTCGTCTGAGTGCAACTGGGGACGATACCGGAAGTCCATGTCCCCGCTCGAGTAGTCGATGCTCTTGAGGCTCAGCGGGGGTTCGGCGAGTGGTTCACGGTGACGCCACAGGGCAGTCTCCGGCTCAAATCGATAGTACGGAAGGAAACGCCAACCCTGGTCCGCCACAAAGGCAACGGCCCCCAAAATGAAGTCGATCACCTTCTCCGAGATGAAGTAGTTGAAGTTCACTCGCACCCAGCCCGGCTTGATCCCCTCACACCCGCGGGATATCTCATTCTCGAATTCGTGGGACCGTTCCAGGTCGATTCCCAACAATCTGTGTCCGTAGGGACCGGCACAAGAGCATCCGCCGCGTGACTGAATCCCGAACAGATCGTTGAGCAAAGCCACAACGAAGTTGTGATGTAGATAACGACCGTCGTAGCGAATCACGAACGAGACAATGGACAAACGATCGGCGGCGTGGTTGCCAAGCACCTCGATGTTTGGATGAGCCGACCAAGCTTTGATCGCCTTGCTGGTCATGTCCTCTTCGCGACTCTTGATGACATCCGAGCCCACGGCTTCCTTGAGCTGGAAGACAAGGCCGGCCCGGATCGACTCAACAATGGCAGGCGTGCCCCCCTCCTCACGATGCTCGATATCCACTAGATAGCTGTGATCAACCGGATTGACGTAGGCGACTGTCCCGCCGCCCGGGACTGCGGGGACCCGGTTGGCGAAGAGCTCTTTGCGGGCCACCAATAAGCCGGGAGTCCCGGGGCCACCGATGAACTTGTGAGGTGAGAGATAGATGGCATCCTTGTAGGCAAGCTCGGCGTCGGCGCACGATGCTTGAGATGCCATCGAGATATCGACATAGGGGGCAGCGGCCGCAAAATCCCAGAACGACAAAGCGCCGTGCTGGTGGAGCAGTATCGAGATGGCTTCGACGTCCGAGATGATGCCGGTGACATTTGATGCGGCCGAGAACGATCCAATCTTGAGATCTCGGTCGGCATAGTGCTCCAGTTCCTTCTCCAGCTGGTGCAAGTCGATATGCCCGTCGGCGTCCTCGGCGATCGTCACCACATCCGCAATCGACTCCCGCCACGGCAACTCATTGGAATGATGCTCGTACGGTCCAATGAATACGACGGGTCGCTCGGCAAGGGGTATCTGCTGCGACAGCCGGTACTTGTCTTCGAGAGTGCACGGGATGCGAATCCCCATCACACCGATCAGCCGGTCGATCGCCCCGGTCATTCCCGAGCCACAGAAAAGGACAGCATGCTCATCAGTGGCACCGACACACTGGCGGACGATCTCACGAGCCTCCTCACGGAATCGTGTTGTCTGCAACCCTGTCCCCGATGACTCTGTATGCGTATTGGCATACAGCGGCATCACCGCATTGCGGATGTAGTCCTCGATAAACGTGAGCGACCTTCCAGAAGCGGTGTAGTCGGCATATGTGACTTTGCGCGGACCGAACGGGCCTGCAACAACCTCGTCACGCCCGATGACTGAGGAACGAATTGTCTCGATGAGTTGGTCCGGATTCATGCGCCAAATCTAATGGCTTTCCCCGGTCCAGGGGCAGTACAGTTGCAACAATGGATTCTGAGCAGAACAAACCCTCGTTACAAGGCTTCGGGATCGCGACTGCGATCGGTGCGGGAATCGGGACAGCCTTCTTTGCTGGTTCGGAAAATCCCGTCTGGATTGGACTGGGTGCCGGACTTGGGTTGCTCGTATGGTCGATTTGGAATGCACGCCGGTCGGGCTAGCCGGGGCGACACACTTTGCACGGTCGATATCCGGCGTCTATCGCTCGTTGCGGCGTGCGGAACACCATGCGGTGCGAGGCCACGATACGGCGGGCGTTGCGACACGTCGGGAAACAAAAGACATCTGTTGTGTCGCTGCCGACGTACTGCAACGAGCCAGGTTCAAAGAGCTCGCTGCTCATTCCCTCATGCTCCAGCAGGGTCTTCTTCATGAGCGGCCCGAACGCATAGCTACCAACTGCGCCATCACTGCGCACGACGCGGTGACACGGAATGACAATCGGCACGGGATTGCGCCCCAATGCGGAACCAACCGCTCGCACCGCACCCGTGTTGCCCATTTCTCTAGCGACCCAGCCATAGGGGCGAACCTCACCAGGAGGAATCCCTGCGGTCACATTCAAGACCTCACGTTGAAATGCGGACAGCTGTCGGAGATCCACCGGCAGTTTGCCCAGTTTGCCCGTGTCAAAGGACTGCAAGAGAAGGTTGCCCAGACGGGATGGCAGCTCCTCGGCTCGATAGGCGGGTCTACCAACGGTGCCGGCGTGGACATCGAGGAACATTGATTCATCACTAGTCGGGACGATCGATGTGACGCCAAGCGAAGTGAAGCCAACGTACAAGTCTCCGATAGGGCCGGCAACGGTCGTGTACTGATCAGCGAGGTCGGTTCTAATCATTACTAGCGGTTTGATGGAGTCCGGTGTCGGCTCGAAAGCAGTCAACGAATCTGGGATTTCGAAATCCTGGTTCATGTCGTTTCCTCCGTGATCATGATCGTGCGGAGCCGCTCGAGGCCGCGATGGACGTCGGACTTCACAGTGCCGGCGGGACGGCCGACGACCTCAGCGATCTCGTCATAGGTCAACCCAACAACATGACGGAGCACAATCGTGTCGCGCTGCCGGGCGGTCAACCGACCCAACCGCACCCGCCACTCATCGACTGTCACCGTCTCGATGGCGCTTTGCTCGGTGGCTTCAGGACCCGGCGCATCGGTCCTGCCCAGCGCAACCTGATTGGGACGGCGGCCACGAGTCCTGGCGTGGTTGCGACACAGATTGAGTGTGATTGTGAACAACCATGGACGCAACGCCAGATCCACAACGCGCTCCTCCGGGTAGCTCTGCAGTGCTCTGTATGCCTTGACGAATACCTCTTGTGTGACGTCTTCCGCATCCTGCCGGGCCGGCAACCAGCGGCGCGCCCCGTTGAAAACCAGACCCTGCATCTCGGTCACGAAGTCGGGAAAGGCGCGATCCAAGTCGCCGGCTAGTCGTCTATTGAGCACACCTTGTGTGACTGTCATAAACCTCTCCGCATGGCGTACACCCCTAACAACCCCGCCGAGATCACGACCGTTGCAAGGTTCTACCGAGCCAGTTCGCTGCGCAGCAGATCCAGACCGACCGGGCCCACCGCAAGCAGTCGAGCGTGGAATTCCTTCTGATCGAACTCGGACCCGAGCCGCGCCTCAGCATCGCTGCGGATGTCGAGTATCGCCTGTTCTCCAACCTTGTACGAGATTGCCTGACCTGGCCATCCCAGATACCGGGTGATCTCCGATGCAGCGTGGGGCCTGCCTTGTGCGGCGTACTCCACGAGCATCTCGACGGCGGTTTCGAACGTCCATTCCTCGCCGGGATGGAACGGTTGGCCGTTCGGTATTGGCAATTCCATGTGAGCACCGATATCAATGACAACTCGACACGCACGCAGCATTTGCCCCGACAACCAGCCGAGCACGTAGTCGGGCTTTTCAAAGAACCCGAGTTCGTTCATGAACCTCTCTGCGTACAGCGCCCATCCCTCACCGGACCCTGACTTCCAAACCCAGAGCCGATGGAGTCGGGACAGTTGGTCTGCGAGCGATACCTGAACGCCTACCTGGAGATGATGTCCGGGGAAGCCCTCGTGATAAGCAGTCGATACCTCATCGAAGAGCGCATACGGACCTTGTGGGGTCAACGACCACCACACACTGCCCGGCCGGGTGAAGTCTTCGGATGGCCCTACGTAGTAGGCACCCAGCGAACTCCCCTGCGGTGCGATATTCACTGTCACGGTGCGAATCTGATCGGGCACATCGAAGTGGGTACCAGCGAGGCGATCAAGCGCATCGTCCAGCCGGCCTTGAATGAACTCAGCGAGAGCCGCCGAGTCGGCGACCGTCCGCGACGGATCTGTTCTCAACAGCTGATCCACCTCGTGAAGACTCGCCCCCGGCCGGATCTGCGCCGCAACCATCTTCATCTGAGCCGCGAGTTCGCGCACCTGCTCCCATCCCCACGCATAAGTCGCGACCGGGTCGATATTGGTTCCGAGGAATTCGTATGCCGCCCGCACATAGCGTTCCGCCCCAACACCATCGTTAGCGGCGGCATCTGGGGCATACGTGTCCGCTAAGTAGTCGGCGAGCCCTGCAAAGGCAGCTCTGGCCTCTGCAACGGCTGCGCCTAGTTGGGCGGAAAAACCATCGTCAGGATGGTTCCGCGCATACGCATCCACAAGATTGGCGAGCCGGGAACCGGCAGCCGCGCTCACCCGGCACTGCTCGACACCGGCTTCCACCTGCCGCTCGGCTACGGCCATGTTCTTGCGTCTGCCCTCATCAAGGCTGGCCCGATAGCCGTCGATCGCAGCAGGCAGCCGCTCCACCCGAGCGAGAATGTTGGCCCAGTCCTCATCAGACTCCTGGCCCATGTGATCCCAAATCTCACGCAGGCTCTGCAGCGACGAAGCCATGGAATTCAAGTCGCGGAGATGATCACCGTGCTGGAATCTCTGTGCTTCCTCATCGAGGGTCGTCTTGGCGAGTTCGACAGCAAGCCGATCCCAGTCGTCTTCAGCCGGAGGCAACGCATCGACCTCCGAGCGAAGCCGGCGCAGCGTTCCAAGCGCCTCCTCCGCACCTTCCGGACTTCGGTCGGTCCAGCGATCGTCATGCCCGGCGACGCCGAGTTCGGTAGCGACATCTGGATAGGTTCTGGCGAACTCGTCAACGATCTCGCTGCTCAGCCTATAAATCGGATGGTTTTGCACGCACACGCTCCTCAACGGTCAGAATGATCGGACCTCAGCCGGCCGAACCGTCGATGAGCTCTTGGATGTGCCGCCTTGCCTCTTCATCTTCAGGCGTCTCCATCAGGGCCTGAGTGAAGTCGTTCTGAGCCAGAACCTCTTCGCCGCGAGCTTGATTGATCATGCCGCGCCCGATCAGAGCAATCGCTCTTATCGAAGGTGCCTGGTTCGGGAATTTGAGCGTCCTCGCCAAGACGGATATCGCCTCATCATCCCGTCCCAGCTCGCCAAGAGCCCGACCCCGATACGCAAGCATAAGGGCCGTGACTTCATCGTCGTTGACTACACCCTCGGTGAGCGCCAGCACCTGTTCAAACTGCTGCGCCTCGTAGGCCAACTCAGATTGGGAGAGGCGGATGTGAGAGGTTGGCTCAGCTGCTTCGAGTAGGCGCAGCGCCTGATCGGTGAAGCCGCGCGCTTGATGCAGTTCCGCTACCAGCAACACGAATGAGTTCGTCTGCAGCGGCAGATGCACCATCACGTCCGCGGCGATGACCACGGTCAGTCCGGCATCGGGCAAATACTTCCGTACGAAGGAGTCGCGGCTGATGTCGGTTCCGCTGGCGATGACTTCCTCGAGTAGGGATATCCCACGGTCGAGGTCGGTCTCCAGGGAAAGGAGACCGGCGATCGCTTTGGCAGCATCCGCATACTTGGGGTTCTGGCCGGCAACCTGCAGCATCGCGTTGGGATCACCACTCACCACCGCAGCGTGGAATGCTTTCTCCCCCTTCGATGAAATCATCCCCGGCTTCTGTCGTCCGACCAACTCCGGGTACTGATCCGGCTCGGCGAAGTCCCACGTCAGGTCACGAAATACGGGTCCATCATCCCGAGCCGTCGACCGCCAGCGGAAACGTAGGTCATCGTTGGCAGCCTGCTGAAGAGAGAATCTTCGATATCGGTACATCATGGTGCCCACCTTATCTGAGGTAGGACGCGGATTTGCGGAGTACCATCTCCAGACTCAGTGTTCAGGAGGTTTGGGGTGATGACGCCAGATGAGTTCCTTCGAGGTCTTCCGAAGGCAGAGCTGCACGTTCACATAGAGGGGACGCTCGAGCCTGAACTGCTGTTCGAGATCGCGGCTCGCAACAACGTCACTACCAGCTACTCGTCGGTCGATGAACTGCGCGCCGCCTATGAGTTCAAGAACCTCCAGGAGTTTCTGGACATCTACTACGAGGGCGCCGGAACACTCCAGACCGAGCAAGACTTCTACGACATGACTCTTGCCTATCTGCAACGTGCCGCAGCCGACGGGGTTCGCCGCGCCGAGATCTTCTTCGATCCGCAGACTCATACCGACCGCGGCATCCCGTTCGATGTGTTCCTCACCGGTATCCATGCCGCCACCGTCACTGCAGAACGCGACCTCGGTGTCTCGGCAGCACCCATCATGTGTTTCCTCCGCCATCTTCCCGCAGAAGCCGCAATGGCGACTCTCGAAGCCAGCCTGGCCCATCGCGACAAGTTCATTGGTGTCGGGCTCGACTCTTCTGAGGTCGGATTCCCGCCCGAGATCTTCACCGATGTCTTTGCCAAGGCGCAGGCCGAAGGTTTGCATTTGGTGGCGCACGCCGGCGAGGAGGGACCGCCCGAGTATGTCTGGGGAGCTCTCGATGTACTCGACGTCGAGCGCATTGACCACGGAGTGCGTGCGCTCGAAGACGCCACACTGATACAACGTCTGGTCGACGAGGCAGTTCCACTGACGATCTGCCCGCTATCGAATATCCGGCTTGGTGGCTTTGCGCGGATGGAAGAACACACGCTGCCCAAGATGCTCGGTCTCGGCCTCAAGGTGACCATCAACTCCGATGATCCGGCCTACTTCGGCGGCTACGTGAGCGAGAACTATATCCAGACTTTCGAGGCGCTCAATCTGTCACTAGATCAGATGGTCACTGTTGCGCGGAACTCGCTCGAGTCGACTTTCCTCCCCGAGACCGAGAAGCGCAAGCTAATTGGAGAACTCCACACCTACGTCACAGAAAACCGCCCATAGGGCACCGCGTCGGCAGAGATGCAGCCATCAGTTCCCTCCTCGCGGAAACTCGAAAGCCGCCCGCTGAAGCGGGCAGCCGCTAACCCTGCTCGAAGTTGGTGCCGAGCGAAGCAGGTGGCTCCGAGGCAAGGAACTTCCGCAGCGAAGCAAACCTGTCACCTAGTGCGCGGAAGCCAGGCCGATTGATGACAACCAACGTCAGGATCATTGTCGGGAACGGCAGAATCGGAAGCACCTGGGACAGCCCGGGGAAGACCGGCTGCAGCTTCAGCGCCACGACCTGCAACGCCCCAAAGAGGTAGCAACCGAGCGCAACCCGGAACGGGTGCCACCCCCCAAAGATGACGATGGCGAGAGCGATCCAGCCGAAATTGCGCACATGGCCTTCTGACCAGCCGAACTTCTGGTCGAGGGAGAATGCGGCGCCCCCGATACCAACCAAAGCGCCACCAAGCACCGTGTAGAAGTATCGAGCCCCCCGTACCGAGATACCGCGGGCAAACGCCGACTCGGGACGCTCGCCCACCGCTTGCAGCTCCAGCCCTGGGCGAGTCCGGTAGAAGAACCAGTAGGCGACGGCAATCAGAAGGAAGCTGCCGTAGATCGAAAGGTTGTGCTGGAACAACGCCTTCCCCAGGAAAGGGATGTCGGCGAGGATCGGAATCTCCAGGTTGGGGACGGAGGGACCGGGTTCGCGGACGAACGGACCCCCAAGCAGGGCGGACAGCTCTGTCGTCAGCAGGAAGAGTACAAACCCGACCGCGATCTGGTTGAGGCGCAGCTCGATGCTCGCATAGGCAATGATCAACGCAACCAGTGCGGATGCCGCCGCTGCAGCGATAAACCCGACGATCACACTGCCCGACATGAAGGCACCGCCAAACCCAGCCATGGCCGACAGCAAGAGGCTTCCATCCAGAGATAGGTTTACAACCCCCGCCTTCTCGGTGATCGTCTCGCCGATCGTGGCGTAGATGAGGGGTGCCGCACCCGCGATGACGGTACCTGTGGTCACATCGAGGTCACCTGCGATCGCAAGAGCAATCACCAGCGGCGCGGCGGCCAAGAGTCCAAGCACCATCAGTTGCTGCCTCCCGCCTCGGCAGCGGCCCGGTTCTCAGCGCGGCGGCGTTGCCACCCGGTCGCAAGCATCACGAACAAGACGAGAGTCCCTTGAATGACACCGCCCACTGACGAGTCGAGGTCAAGCCGCAGCTCCAACTGCGAGGCGCCCACGGAGAGTGCGGCAAAGAACAATGCAAGCGGGGCCACGGGGGCCGCCCTGAACCCGGCCAGGAGGACGACCAAGATCCCGAGGAAGCCAAAACCACCTGACACCGATGGAACCAATTTGTGGTGGAAGGCCATTGCCTGGGTAGTTCCCGCAAGACCGGCCAGACCACCGGCGACTGCAAAGGCGCCCAGCATGTACCGATTCGAGGGGATCCCGAGACGTGCGGAGCTGGCCATGTTGTTGCCGACGGACTTGAGCTTGAGCCCGAACATCGTGCCCCGCATCACGAAATAGACACCACCGATCGCGATGATTGCCAGCAACAACGAAAGCCACGAAACGTCAAGCGACCCGATGCGCGGAAACCACACATCGGCATCGAAGAGGTCGGTGCCGGATGTCGAAGCAACACCTTCTCTCGACCAAGGCCCGATGACGAGATACGTGGTCAGACCAAGAGCGACGAAATACAGGCCAAGACCTCCGAAAATCTCATTCACTCCGCCATGGGTCTTGAGCACGCCGGCGAGCAACGCCCAAAGCATGCCGCCCACAATCCCCAGAATGATGCCGGCCAGCATCACTACCCAGCCCGGACCGGGGATTGTCCTTGCAGCCCAAGTAGCGAAGATGGCTCCCATGATGATCTGGCCCTCGACGCCGATGTTCCACAAACCAGTCGAGTAGGTGATGACAAGAGAAGCGGAAGCGATCACCAAAGGAACCCAAACCAGCAAGGTCGCCGACAGCTTCGACATTGACCCGAACGAACCCTCGAACAGAAGCTTGAAAGCCTCCAGCGGATTGGCGCCCAGCGCCCACAGGAGCAAGGCAGCAATCATCGTGGCACCGGCGACCGCGATAACCATTGCCTGAATCCCGCTGCGTTGGGAGGCGCCGCTCATTCGCGCTCCTTCCCACCGATGAGATAGCCCAGCTCCTCAGCGTCGGCGTCGGCAGCAACGAGCTCGCGCAGGACCCGACCCGCAAAGAAGACGAGGATGCGATCCGAGTAGCGCAGCAATTCATCAAGGTCGGCGGACGAAAACACAATGGCGGTGCCATCGTTGCGTCGTTCGAGAATCTGATGCCACACCCACTCTGCCGACTCGATGTCCAGACCACGAGTTGGATGTTCCATCAACAACAGCTCGACATGGTCCGGCATCATCGCCAGCAGCAGCCGCTGCTGATTCCCGCCCGAGAGCGATTCCGGCGTCGATTCCGTCGTCCCCTTCACGGAGAAGTGACTGATCTTGGTTGCGGCTTCCTCGCCGGCACCGGCCCAATCGACAACAAAGCCCTGCGGAGTATCTCCGGCGAGGGCAAAGTGCTCCGTGACCGACAGCCCTTCGACTAGGCCCTCACCAAGACGATCGGCCGGAAGCCAGTGCACCCCGATGCCCATGTGATGGTTGTAGCTAGATCGGGTGACATCCTCGCCGTGCACGACAACGGTGCCAGCATCCGGTTTGCGCTGGCCTGCGCACACCTTGAGCATTGTCTGCTGACCGCTGCCGGCAAGACCCGCCAACCCGATGACTTCACCAGCACGGGCGGTCAACGAGACATCCTGCAACCTCACCAAGCGCTCGATCGCGGTGATGTTGCGGAGGTCGACGACAGGCTCGCCTAGGTCGACGTCGGTCCGCTCCTCAGGAATGATGGCTTTGCCAAACATCAGAGAGACCAGCTCAGAGGAGGAGACGGGTAACACAACTTCACCGGTTACCTGGCCGGCTCGGAGCACTGTTGCCGTGTCGCATATCTCGTCGATCTCCTCAAGCTTGTGCGACACGAAGATGACAGTCATGCCCTCTTCGGCCAGCTTGCGGAGGGTGGCGAACAGGAGCGCACGTTGTGTTGCGGAGATGGCGGTCGTCGGTTCATCGAGGATGAGCACGCGGACACCAAGCGACAACAGCCGCAGAATCTCCAATTGCTGGCGCTCGCCAACGGTCAGAGACCGAGCCGTCGCATCCGCTAGGAATTGGAAATCGAAGCGAGCGGCCAAATCTTCGAGTTCAGTGCGCGCAGTGTCCGGATCAAGAACAAAGCTCTCGGGTCGACCGAGCATGAAGTTCTCCAACACAGAGAACGGGAGACAGAGCAACGGATCCTGGTGCAACAACCCAATCCCCGCGGTCACGGATTCCTTCGGGTTGCTGACTTCGAGTGGTTCGCCACCAAGCAGAATCTCACCGCTGTCGGCGGAGATGAATCCCGCCAGCACCTTCATGAGCGTCGACTTGCCTGCTCCGTTCTCACCAAGCAAACCATGGATGGTCCCGGCCTCGACGCGCATCGTGACACCGTCATTGGCCCGAACCGGGCCAAAGTGTTTGTGGATGTCGATCAGCTCGAGCATCTGCCTCCCCCTACGAAAGCCGGGGGGCGCCATGTGGCGCCCCCCAACCATCTAGGTCTATGACGAGCTGGCGCCGTCGATACCTTCGAGCAACTGATCCAAATACCAGATCTGCAGGTCGGAGGCGACCTCACCGTCGGCGAGGAACGGGCTTCCATCCTGGAAGTTCAACGGTCCGGTCCACGGATTGATCGAACCGTCGGCAAGCCCGGCGATGAAAGCATCGAGCTTCTCGACATCATCGGCGGCTACCGCATCACCGGTGATCCAGCCGATCGTGCTGGTGTCCTTGTCATTGATGTCCGCCCAGTCGGGTCCAAGCCACTGGAACTCAGCAGTGAACGAGCCGTCTGCTACGGATTCGGCGATACCGAGATACGACGGGCCCCAATTGAAGTAAGGAACGCCGAGGCAAATACTCTCCGCCTCTGCGCATGCGCCCTCGAAGTCATAGGGAATCGCCCATACGCTTTCGCCTGCCTCCGCCCGCTGGCCACCTCGCACGATGGCTTCGGTGGTATCGATACCGGACAGGATGACGTCCACTCCACCGTCGTAGAACTCGTTGACTACCTGGGTCGGGTCAAGAGTCACACCGGGAATCTGGAACCAGAAACCGATCCAGGTAACGGTGAACTCGAGATCGTCGGCCGAATTGCCCTCCTGCTCCCAGCAGTGACGGGCGCCAAGGTAGGCAGATGCTACGAGACGGCGGGTTTCGTCGTTGATCAGTGGACCGAGGTATCCGATCTGGCCGGTCTCGGTTGTAAGCGCAGCGGCACAGCCGGCAATCATCTTGCCGAACTCCATGCGGCCGAACACGTTGCCGAGGTTGGTCAGATCATCACGGTACGCCTCACCGTCTACCCAGGCGCTGTCACCGGAGACCCAAATCATCGGGACATCAGTGTTGGCGGCAGCAGAGAGTTCGATGCCGTCCTTCATGTCATCAGACGTTGCGATAACCAGCTGAGCGCCTTGGTCAATCATGTCGGCGACAACCTGCTCGACGGTCGTTTCGGGCTTGTCGGCGGGATTGAGCGAATCGACAACAATCATCTCAGCACCCAGCTTCGCCTCGACGTACTCTCCGCCCTCAAAGTGGGCTTGGGAATAGCCGCGGTCGTCGCGAGGTCCAACGAGGATCATGCCGAACTTCAGTGGATCTTCCGACACAGCTGCCGTGGTCTCGGTGCTGTCATCCGGAGCCGCGGTCGTATCGCCGCTGTCTCCGTCATCGGAACATGCCGCTCCGATCAGAGCAAAGGCAACCAGCAGTACAGCCCACCTCCGCCAAGTACGTCCGTTGGAAACCTTCATAGAACACCCCTCTTCGGAACAGTGGGAGGGAAGTATACGGTCCGATTCTGAAGTCAAGGAGTCGACAATGTCGGCTAGCTGAACATCGTCTTTGGCTTGGTCTCCAACTCGCCGTCGACGTAGATATCGAGCTTCTCGTTGTAGAACGAGACGAGACCGGCGACTCGCTGGCTCTCCTCGGCAGCAAACGGGTACCCCCAGACAACGTTCTCGTGACGATTGCCTTCGATGACCACGTCGTAGTAGCTGGCAGTCCCCTTGTACGGACACTTGGTGTGGAGGTCGGTCGGTTCGAGCAGGTCCATGCGCACGTCGGTCTTTGACAGGTAGTACCGCACCGGCAGACCCGTTTCGAACAGCAGACGCGGTGACTTGGAGTCGGCCACCTTGACCCCATCGACGACGACCTCGATATGCCGAGAGCTCTGCAAGACGTCGACGCGGGTGTATGGATCGCGAGCGTGAACATAGACCTCTTCGTCCTCCTCGAACCATGACCCCATGGCGTCCCAGTCGAAGGCGATGTAATCACGAAGCTGCTCCACCGGCGAGTCAATATGTCGGTAGGCAGCACCCTCCGCCTTGGCATCGGCGGTGGCAACGGTGAACAGGGTCGCCTCCCCACGGCTTGGAGATCTCCTCGTCTCCCCCGTCTGGGTAAGCAGTTCGGAACGGACGTCGGCGATCGGGAAGTAGTAGACGGGGTAGTAGGGCTTCTCCCAAACCAAGAGAGGCGACGTTGTCTCAGCAACGAGTTCACCGCCGAGGTAAGTCCTGATCCTGCGCTGACTCGCTTCGACGCGGACTCTGTTGCGTTGCCGTTCACCCATGACTACATCCTTCGTTCTTTGGCACGGTGAAGAACCCGGGGCCTCGAGTGGGCTATCGACAACTGACCAAAGTCCGACACTCCCAGGAGATCGGAGCGCAGTGGACACAGCCCCCCGCCGATGACACGGCCAATCACGTGGCGGTTGCCGGTGATGGTCCGAAGCAGTCCCCGTCATAGACAACGGTCAGGCTGTCGAAGCTTCGTTGTGACGGGTGGGGAGTGCGCATGTGGTGACCTAGAAGAGACCGACAACCTTGCCGTCGTCATCGACATCGACGTTCATGTAGGCAGGGGTCATTCCCAAACCGGGCATGGTTCGCATGGTTCCGAGCAACGGGTAGATGAACCCAGCACCGACGGAAGCTCTGGCTTCCCTGACCCGCACCACGTGCCCACTTGGAGCCCCCTTCAGGTTCGGATCCTGCGATATCGACAAATGGGTCTTGGCAACGCAGATCGGGAGGTTGCCCCACCCCTGGGCTTCAAAGCTTGCGATCTGCCGTTCGGCCAGACCGTCGTATTTGACGTCGGCAGCTCCGTAGACCTGCTTGGCGATGATCTCGATCTTGTCCCGAATCGGGATGTCGAGCGGATACAGGTAGTCGAACTCCGTCGGCTGCTCGCACGCGGCGACCACTGCTTTGGCGAGTTCGATCGCACCTTCGCCACCTTCGGCCCAATGGTTCGTGTGGGCGGCAGCAACGGCTCCTGCCTCGCGAGCTGCTTTGCACACCAACTCAATCTCGGCTTCGGTGTCATCCGAGAAAGCGTTCACAGCGACAACAACGGGCACTCCGAACAGGGTGGCGTTGCGGATATGGGCGAGGAGATTGGGAAGACCGGCCTCCAAGAGCTCGAGGTTCTCCTCTGTGTAGGCCGAATCAAGTGTGCGACCCGGGATTACCCTCGGCCCGCCGCCATGCATCTTGAGCGCCCTGATCGTGGCCACCAAGACGACTGCATCTGGGACCAGACCGGAAGCGCGGCACTTGATGTCAAAGAACTTCTCCATCCCGATGTCCGCACCGAAACCGGACTCCGTAACGACATAGTCGCCAAGGTGCAACGCAACGTGATCGGCGAGGATCGAGGAATTCCCATGGGCGATGTTGGCGAATGGCCCAGCATGGACGAAAGCGGCTTGCCCTTCTGTGGTCTGCATGAGGTTGGGATGAAGTGTGTCCTTCATCAACACGGTGACCGCACCGGCAACCTCGATGTCATCAAGAGTCACGGCGGCGCCCTGCTTGGTGTGACCGACAACTACGTTGCCGACCCTGCTCCGCAGGTTCTTCAGCGCCGACGCGTAGTCGTCTCCATCGACCAGAGCCAGGATGGCCATCAACTCGCTCGCAACCGTGATATCGAACCCGGCTTCCCGCGGCTTGCCGTCGGGCTTGCCGCCCATGCCGACCATGATGTTGCGCAACGCCCGGTCGTTGACGTCGGCAACCCGCTTCCATTGAATCGAATACGGATCGATGGCGATCCTCTTCAAGCCACGCGCTTCCAGCCGCTCGTCGCTGCTTTGTGCTTCGTGATACCAACGTGCCTCAACCGCAGCTGCGGCCAGGTTGTGGGCTGCAGTAATCGCGTGGTTATCCCCGGTAAGGTGGAGGTTGAAGTCCTCCATCGGCACGATCTGGCTGTAGCCACCACCGGCGGCACCACCCTTGATACCGAATGTCGGTCCCATCGACGGCTGGCGGATTGCGGCGATGGCTTCCAGCCCAAGCTTGCCGAGACCCTGGACGAGACCAACGACAGTCGTTGTCTTGCCTTCGCCCAAAGGAGTGGGAGTGATCGCGGTGACGTCGATGTACTTGCCCGTGGGACGATCCGAGATGTCCTTCAGCACGTCGAGGTGTACCTTGGCCTTGTCGAGACCAAACGGGATGACGTGGCGTTGATCGATACCAAGCTTGGCGGCAATCTCAGCGATGGGCTTGATTTCTGCGGCCTGGGCGATCTCGAGATCGGAAGGAACCGGTGACTGCGGCTTTGGCATGATGCTCCCGTATGCGGGCGCCGACCCCGGCGCACTTGGTTGGTCCTGAACAAACTGTAAAGATAAAACAGCGCAAAACGCGCCAGTGCAAATGAAATCCCAGGAGTATGGCTGTGAAGGTCCTGATCGCCGACAAGTTTTCCGACGAGCATCTATCGAGGCTCACCGAGCTAGGCCATGAGGTCAGCCTGGAGCCGAGTCTCTCCGCAGATGACCTGCCCAGCGCCATCAAGGGCTATCAAGTGCTTGTAGTGCGTTCGACCAAAGTGACCGCGGCGACGATATCTGCCGCCGACGAGCTCAACCTCGTGATTCGAGCCGGTGCCGGTACAAACACGATTGCACTTGATGCCGCGGCCACCGCAGGCGTGTTCGTGTGCAACACACCCGGCAAAAACGCAGTGGCCGTCGCTGAGCTGGCTATGGGCCTCATCATGGCAATCGACCGCAATATCCCAGACCAGGTCAAGGACCTGCGCAAAGGCAAGTGGCGCAAGAAGCGGTACGCAAAGACCAAGGGTCTGGCCGGTCGCTCCATCGGTATCGTTGGTCTTGGTGCAATCGGTCTGGAGGTCGCCAAGCGAGCCCATGCGTTCGATATGGAGATTGCAGTGGTGGACCGTCCCAATCGTGACCCGATCCGCCTGCACACCCTCACCCAAATCGGCGCCCGCTTCGAGCCGACCCTCGAGGCGCTTGCCGCCACCTGCGACATTCTGAGCTTCCACGTACCAGCCGCGCCGCAAACCGAAGGTCTGGTTTCACGCGAGCTGTTGGCTGCCATGCGGCCAGGGACGGTGATCGTCAACACCGCCCGCGGATCGGTCATCGATGAGGAAGCCCTGCTCGAAGCAATCGAAGAGAAGAAGCTCAGGGTCGGTCTCGATGTGTACGCAAGCGAACCTGGATCAGGCGAAGCTGCGTTCCAATCGACGCTGGCTCAGCACAAATCGGTATACGGCACTCACCACATCGGTGCTTCCACGAACCAAGCCCAGACTGCCATTGCCGATGCGGTGATCGAAGCGATTGAGGCGTTCCAGGACGGAAACCCGCTCAACTGTGTCAACCTCGGCGTCGCCGACATTGAAGGTTCCCCGCTCACGGTGATGGTCCGCCACCACAATCGTGTTGGTGTTCTTGCCGGTGTCCTCGGAACGCTCCGGGAGGCAGGACTCAATGTTGAACACATGGAGAACTTCGTCCTCAAGGGTCGTGACGCGGCGTCGGCATTGATTCACGTCGTTGGCAATCTCGGGCCCGATACGGTCGCTGAGCTCGAGAGAGTCGACAACGTGATCGCAGTTTCGGTCAACCGGCGATGACCAACGGGCAGAAACCACTCGTTCGGCCGACAAAGATCTACCTCCCCACCCCTGAGTTCGCCCCCAGGGTTGCCGTAGTGCCAAAGAAGTCGGTACCGAGCGGATATTGGGAGAACCTCGAAGCCACCAACCCGTACAGCTTCGAGTTGGTGATGCGAGACATCATTCCTTGCGAAGGCGATTGCACCGACCTGGCAACCCCGGTCGGTAGAGAGCGCCTCGACATCATGATCTCGCGCGGAATCTATGAGTATCACCGCGAGCCGGCGTACTACGTCTATCGGGTTGCGGACGGGCAACGCACCCAGACCGGCATCGTTGCCGAGATCGATGCGTCTGCATATGACCGCGGTCTCCTCAAGCGTCACGAGCACACTCGACAGGACGCCGAGGACAAGCTCGTCGACGCACTCAGGAACGTGCAGGCAAACTCATATCCGATGTGCATGACGTATCGCAGCGCAGGAATCAACGCACTCATCGACCGTCTCACCACAGAGGAGCCGTTGATCGATTATCTCGGCGGTGACGGTGTTCGACAAAGCGTCTGGAAGATCGCAACCGGCGAAGCGGTAGCGGAACTCGAGGCATGTCTCGAGAGTATCGAGGCCCTCTACATCACCGACGGACATCACAGGGCCGCCGCGGGCGCCGCACTGGCAAGGGAAACGGCGGCCGCTCATCCCGAAGCGACCGGAAACGAGCCGTTCAACTATGTGATGGGGGTCATCTATCCGGCTCAGCAACTGAAGCTGGTCGAATACAACCGTCTCGTCGCTGACCTAGCCGGACTCACCGAAGTCGAGTTCGTGCAAAAGGTCAGCGAACGACTCGATGTAGAGAGGCTGCACACCGACAACCCCGAAGATGCCGAGCCAACGGAACCCGGCACATTCGGTATGCACGTCGGCAACAAGTGGTACCGCCTAACCGTCCCAGCCGAACTCGTCGACGCCGACGACCCGTACCGGAGCCTCGACGTGGTTCTCCTGAACAACCTGATTCTGGGACCGATTCTCGGCATTAGTGATCCACGAACAAGCGAACGTCTCGACTACATCCCCGGAACGGTGCCGCTCGAGTACGTGGCGAGCCGGGAGAGCGAAGGTGCCTTCTTCGTTGTCTACCCGACCAGCATTGAACAGGTGGCTGCGGTCGCCGACCACGGATTGGTCATGCCACCCAAGTCGACATGGTTCCTACCCAAGATCACCAGCGGCTTGTTTGTCCGGCTGCTCGACTGACAATGCAAGCTCAGGTCTTGGGAGTTGCGCAGGACGGAGGGCACCCACAACCGGGGTGTCGCCAGAACTGCTGCACCGGGCCACGGGCCCGACCGCACTTGACAACATGCGTCGCAATCATCGACAACGGCCGCGCCTGGCTGCTCGACGCCGGGCCCGATTTCCCGAGACACCTTGCCGTGCTTGACGCTGCCGGTGTCGAGCTAGCCGGGGTTCTCCTGACCCATGGTCACATGGGTCACTACACAGGCTTGATGTTCCTTGGCCGCGAGGCGATGGACACCGTGGCAATCCCGGTATGGGCCGCCCCACGGCTCGCTGCCTTTCTTGCCGGCAATGGGCCATGGGAGCAGTTGGTCAACTCCGGAAATATCGATCTGTGCGTACTTGACCCGCAGGAGCAGATACCACTCGGCGAGCGGGGGTCTGCGATGGGGTTCCTAGTTCCGCATCGAGATGAGTACAGCGAGACCCTTGGGTTCGTCGTCACCGGGCCAACCGGAAGCCTCGTCTATGTACCCGACACGGATTCATGGGATGGTTGGGATCCCCCAGTTGAGGCGTACGTGGCGCAAGCCGATATCGCTCTGCTCGACGCAACCTTCTTCGACCACACCGAACTACCGGGCAGAAACATCGCCGAAATCGCACACCCGCTTGTTGTCGACTCGATGGCTCGTTTCGCTCAGCTCAGCGATGAAGCCCGCAGCAAAATCCACTTCACCCACCTGAATCACAGCAATCCGTTGCTTGATACCGGAAGCGACGAGTACATCCGAGTCGCCCGGTCCGGTATGCACGTGGCGAGCGAGGGCGACATCTTCGACCTGTAGCCGGGGACCTTGGCTACGTGAGGTGGGCGCCACCGTCGACCCTGATGATCTCACCGGTCACGAAATCATTGCGGATCAGGCCAAGTGCCGCCATGACAACAGGGTCGGTGCCACCCACCCGCTGCAGAGGAAGCTCGGCGGCAAGCGCCTCGACATAGGCAGCATCTTCGCCGGGCGGCGGGAGAATCACACCGAGAGCAACCGCGTTGACCCGAATGCGCGGAGCGAGACTCAACGCCGCAGTACGGGTAAAGGTGTCGATGCCCCCCTTGGCGATCACGTAGGAGAAGTGCTTGTGATACGGCGCCATCGTCCGAACGTCAGTGATGTTCACAACGGCCCCGGTTGAACCGTCACCGATGAGCTCGGCAAAGCGCTTGGTGAGAAAGACTGGCGAGGCAAGAGTGAGATTGTGGCTGCGGAGCCACCCGTCGAGGGAGACATCTTCGATGGTGTCGGTGGCGAAGCCGGATGCCGAGTTCACAAGGATCGAAACCTCACCGAGCGCCTTGGTTGCCATATCGATCAAATCCGCCGCAAGCTCGGGCTGCGACAAGTCAACTGACCCGATCGCGGCCTTTCCGCCGCGACTCTCGATCTCAGCCAACAACTCCTCAGCGGGTTCTGCGGACCGGTTGTAGTGGACAAAGACACGGGCCCCAGCATCGGCAAGGCCGAGCGCGATTGAGCGTCCAACACGGCGCGCTGCACCCGTGACTACTGCTGTCCTCCCGCCGATATCCATGCACGCAGGGTACCTGCCGGGTCAACAAGAAATGGCACATGCCCGAGGAGTGACTATCTTTGCGCCGGTGAGCAAGCAAGACCCCAAACACGGCCGCTGGATTCTCCCACTGGTGGTTCTCGCACTAGTTGCGTTTACCTTCACCTTCGTGAATAGCCTCCCACCCGCAGAGGCGCCAACGACGACTGCGCCACAAGCTGGCGAGGGAACCACCACAACGGAACCTCCTGAGGAAACAACCACGACGACGCTGGCGCCGGGGATCGTTGAGTTCGTGGCGACCGCAGATGCGCTGTCGGCCAGGGCCGACGAACTGAGCGATGAGGCCCAGATCATCAATGACGATTATGACGACGCTGGCTACGGGGCGACTCGCGATGCACTGAGCAACCTCAAGGCAGAGACTGCGGACTTCGTTGCAGAAGTCGAGGCCGTTGAAGAGCCGCCCGCCGCCGCCGATAGGTGGAGCGACGTGACCACCGCCGCCGTCGCAATGCAAGCCGGTGCAGACAAGATGCTGGACGGTCTTGTGAACACGTCAGGTTCCGAACGCCGTCTCGAGGGTCTTGAGGACTACAACATCGCAGCGGCAACTCTCACCCAGGCCATCGATGCCGCCAAGGATGCCGCTACCGGCTCATAACGTGATGCTTCTCAATCAGAAGAGAGGGACCCCTCGGGGTCCCTCTCTTCTTTGTCAGTCGGTGTTCGGTTAGCGGGCGCTCTCGAAATCGGAGCACACGGTGTCTGTGATCAGGGCAGTCACGACATACGGATCCATGTTGGCATTGGGGCGACGGTCCTCGATATAGCCCTTGCCATCACGAGCGACCTGCCATGGAATTCGAACCGAGGCCCCACGATCGGAGACGCCGTAGCTGTACTCGGTCCATGGTGCAGTCTCGTGAAGGCCAGTCAGGCGACTCTCGATGCCGGCGCCATACTCCTTGATGTGCACGTCGGCTTTCTTCCCAAGTGCTTCGCAGGCCGCCACGATCGGCTCGTAGCTCTCCCTCATCTCGTTGGTTGAGAAGTTGGTGTGGGCTCCGGCGCCATTCCAGTCGCCGGCCACCGGCTTGGGCATGAGGTGGGCGGAGATGTCGTAGTCCTCGGCAATGCGATACAGCAACCACCGAGCCAACCAGATTTCGTCGGAAACCTGGAGGGGATCGCCGGGACCAATCTGGAACTCCCACTGACCAATCATGACCTCAGCGTTTGTCCCTGAGATCTCGAGACCCGCCGTTATGCAGGCCTCGGTATGGTGCTCGACGACGTCGCGGCCCCAGATTTCGTCGGCGCCGACACCGCAGTAGTAGCCACCCTGAGGTGCGGGGAATCCACCGGCAGGCCAACCGTGGGGACGACCGTCCTTGAAGAAGGTGTACTCCTGCTCGATGCCAAACCATGGTTCATGGGAGGCATACTTCTCGGCAACCTCAGCGCACTGGGCACGCTTGTTGGTCTCGTGCGGAGTCATGTCGGTGTTGAGCACATCGCACATCACCAGCTTGTCATCGCCGCCACGAATCGGGTCGGGCACGGTACGCACCGGACGCAGCACCCGGTCGGAGTCCTTGCCGACGGCCTGCTCCGTGCTCGATCCGTCAAAACCCCAGATCGGTGGGGCTTCCCCTTCGGCAATGATCTTGGTCTTGGACCGCAGCTTGCCGGTCGGCTTCTGCCCATCGATCCAAATGTATTCGGCCCTGTAGACCATGGTTAGCTCCTTGAAGGTTGGCAACGTTGCCCGTTGTCGCGCACAGCTATTGCGAGTTGCTGCTGAGCAGTATGTCAATCCGTGGTTTCGTTCAAGTAACGGGAATGTGAACGCTGTGTTTCGTGGCAGATTCGGGCTGTCCTCTGTCGCAGTTGTGGCTTACCATCTGTCACCGGAGGTTTCGATGCAACGGCAAGAGGAATACGTACTCAAGACGGTTGAGGAGCGCGGTGTGCGCTTCATCCGACTGTGGTTCACCGACATCCTGGGCTTTCTCAAGTCCTTTGCAATCACTCCGGCCGAGCTGGAGTCGGCCTTCGCCCACGGAATGAGATTCGACGGTTCGGCGATCGACGGGTTCTCCCGTGATCAGGAATCGGACATGCTCGCCCAGCCGGATCCGACCACGTTTCAGATTCTTCCGTGGCGATCGGACGATGCGGGAGTGGCTCGCATGTTCTGCGACATCGTCAGTCCAAACGGTGAGTCCTTCACCGGCGATCCCCGATGGGTTCTGCGCCGCAACCTCGACCGGGCTCGCCACCTCGGCTACACGTTCTACGTCGGGCCTGAGGTCGAGTACTTCTACTTCGCCGACAGCACACCCGAGCCACAGATCCTGGATCGTGGCGGCTACTTCGACCTCACTCCACTCGACGTCGCTCAGGAGTACCGCCGAAACACCATCGTTGCGCTCGAGCGACTCGGTATCCCCGTTGAGTCGTCACATCACGAGGTCTCGCCTAGCCAGCACGAAATCGATCTCCGCCACACCGATGCGTTAACCATGTCGGACAATCTCGTCACAACCCGTCTTGCCGTCAAGGAAGTAGCGATGGAGCACGGCATCTATGCAACGTTCATGCCGAAACCGCTCGAAGGCCACGACGGTTCTGGGCTTCATCTGCACATCTCCTTGTTCGAGGGCGATGACAATGCATTCCATGACTCGGATGAGTCGGACAATCTATCCGCAGTCGCCAGGCAGTTCATGGCGGGCCTGATCCGACACGGCAGGGAGATCACGGCCGTCACCAATCAGTGGGTCAACTCCTACAAACGGCTCGTGACCGGTTTCGATGCGCCGGTGTTGTCGACTTGGGATCGCACCAATCAGGCGGCTGTTGTTCGCGTGCCCAGCGTCGGCGTAGATCGACCCGGCTCGACCCGCATCGAATACCGTGCTCCCGACCCAGCGTGCAACCCTTACCTCGCTCTCTCGGTAATCCTTGCGGCTGGCCTCACCGGAATCGAGAACGGCTACGAGTTGAGCGATGCCGATACCGCCGCGGAACGGATGCCAACAACACTGGCAGAAGCGCTGGACGCAATGGAGTCGTCCGCTCTCGTCAAGGACACGCTCGGCGAGCACGTCTTCGAATGGTTCCTTCGCAACAAACGTCAAGAGTGGCAGCGGTACGAGCACCACGTCTCTCGCTTCGAGCTGGAACAGTATCTGCCGGTGTTGTGATGTTTGTTGCCGTCTACCCCGCTGCGCCAACTCAGCCGCTCATCGCGGCTCTGGTTGCCGCCGGCTACCAGCCGGTGCCAATCGACGAGTTGAGCGACCTCGACGAGCGGACCCCTGACGGTGGATGGACAGCGACGGTGGTCGAAGTCACGTCCGATCTAGGCCGGGCGCTGTCGTTATCCGACAAGATCACCGATGAGTTCGCCCTACCGGTGCTGCTCGTCATCGACAGAACGATGACCACCGATATCGCAGATGAATCAGGGTTTGTGGACTTCGTCCTCTCCCCGGTCGACCGCACCGAGCTCCGGGTTCGTCTGAGCCGCCTCCACTCCGACTCCCCGACCTTGGCCGATGATGACATCGTTCGTTTCCGCGACCTCGAATTGAACACCGCGACCTACCAAGCAACAGTCGCAGGCGACCCACGTGACCTGACCTTCATGGAATACGAGTTGCTGCGCTTCCTGGTGGAGAACCCGGGAAGGGTGTGGAGCCGGGACCAGATCCTCTCCAGAGTGTGGGGCTACGACTACTTCGGCGGGTCCCGCACCGTCGATGTCCACGTCCGCAGACTCCGCGCCAAGCTCGGCGAGGAACGCTCGTCGTGGATCACGACGGTACGCAGCGTCGGCTATCGCTTCGGCTAACGATCGGGGCTAGCCGCTGTAGCGCCTTGGCGACCATCCCAACCATCGGGCATTGGTCCTGTAATGTCCAGACTTCGCAAATGGGAGATCTAATGGCATATCCGGTTGACATTGCAGTGGAGTACGGAGACGGCAGACGCAGCCGGGGCCTGGCAGTCCTCGGCATCTTCTTTCCCTTGAAGGCAGTGGCGGCAATCCCGCACTTCTTCCTGTTGTACTTCGTCGGGATTGCGGCCATGTTTGCAGCATGGTTCGGCTACTGGGGCATCGCCCTAGGTGGCAGCCTTTCTCCGGGAATTGCACGCTTCTTGCATAACTATCTTGGCTGGACGTTGCGCATCTCGGCTTGGATCGCAGGCTGGCGAGACGAGTATCCGGGTTTCGCCATGGAACAGCCCGACTACGCCGCCCGTGTCGTCATCACCGAACCGTCCTTGGAGCGAAGCCGTGGGCTCGCCGTATCCGGCATCGTGTTCTTCTTCAAGGCCATCCTGTTGCTGCCCCACATGATCGTCCTCTACTTCGTAGGGATTGCCGCCGGGATCGCCGGCTGGGTGGCGTACTGGATCGTCGCGTTCACTGGGGTCTACCCCGACAGCATCTTCAACTTCACCGTCGGGATGATGCGCTGGTCAACCCGCACCAACGCATGGATGTTCAGCCTCACCGACGAGTACCCACCATTCCAGTTGGGCTCCTAATCAGTCGCTGATTCGAGGTCGGGCGGAATCGCTCCGCCCGGCTTCTCATCGTCTCTAGTCGGTGGTGCCCATTTCCGATAGAGTTATCCAAATGAAGACGAACACTCGACTTCAGCTCATGTGAGCGCAGCCCTCATACCGGTCTGTGCCAACCTCCTATGCCCCCGGCTAGGAGGTTTTTCTATACCCGAAAGGAGAATGCTCATGACAAAGCAATCACGAAGGGAGGGTCCGCTCTCATGGCAATGCCCTATCCCGTTCACGTTATCGAGGAACGATGGCGAGCCAGGTGGAACGCTGAAGCGATAGGTCAGGTTGATCTAGCTTCGGCCAAGCCGGAGCGGAGTTTCTACAACCTCGTCGAGTTCCCTTATCCCTCAGCCGAAGGTCTGCACGTGGGCCACATGTTCCGCTATGTGGGAGTCGATGCTTTCGGCCGCTACAAGCGTATGTGCGGATATGACGTGTTCCAGCCGATCGGCTTCGACTCGTTTGGCATCCACACCGAGAACTACGCACTCCAGATCGGCGAGCATCCCCAATCGCTGACCGAACGCACCACCAGCCGCTATCAAGAACAGCTGTCGCGAGTCGGGGCGGCATGGGACTGGTCGCGAGCGATCAGCACCAGCGATCCTGAGTACTACCGCTGGACCCAGTGGGTCCTGGTGAGGCTATTCAGGGCTGGACTGATGTACCAGGACGAGGCCACAGTGTTGTGGTGTCCGTCGTGTCTGACGGTCCTGGCCCGGGAGCAGACTGAGCGCAACGGAGCAGTGTGTGAGCGGTGTGACACCTCGGTCGAGGATCGGATCATGACCCAGTGGTTCCTGCGGACCACGGCATACGCCGAACGACTGCTCGCCGGTCTCGACGATGTCGACTGGCCTGACCACGCCAAGGTGCTTCAGCGGCAATGGATCGGCCGAGAGGTCGACGGTAACAGTGGTGTTCGCTACCGGATGCATGACTGGCTGATCTCACGCCAGAGGTACTGGGGACCGCCGATTCCCATCATCCACTGCGCTAGCTGCGGGGCTGTGCCGGTTCCGGAGGACCAGCTTCCGGTAGCTCTGCCCGAGGTCGACGAGGTGCAGCCAACCGGTACCGGAGAATCGCCGCTGGCTGGGTTGGATGACTGGGTCAACACCTCCTGCCCTTCGTGTGGAGGCTCGGCACAGCGAGAGACGGATGTCAGCGACACCTTCGTGGATTCAGCTTGGTACTTCCTGCGCTACCCATCAGCAGAATTCGACGACAGACCATGGGATGCCGAACGCACCAAGCGGATCTTGCCGGTGGATTTCTATGCGGGAGGTATTGAACACGTCCAACGGCACCACCTGTATGCACGTTTCGTCATCATGGCCCTGTACGACCTGGGACTAGTGCCGTTCGAGGAACCATTCCCAGTGATTCGGCTGGGAGGGTTGATCAACCTGTCCGGGGCAAAGATGTCAAAGAGTCGCGGCAACGTGATCTCACCGGATTCGTACATCGACGAGTACGGCAGTGACGTGCTGCGGTGTGCCTTGATGTTCTCGGCACCTTGGGACCGCGGCGGCGAGTTCTCCGACCGCAGCGTCGCCGGAGTCGAACGATTCCTGTCCCGATGCTGGCGGGTAGTCACCGCACCCGATGGCGACGGTCCTACGGACGAGAGACTGAGCGACGTGATTGTGTCGGTCACAGAGGCAATCGAACAGCTGACGTTCAACGTGGCTCTGGCGCGACTGATGGAATGCGTCGGCGAAGCACAGTCAGCACAGGCGAAGCGGGTGATGGTTCGCTTGTTGGCCCCGTTTGCGCCCCATCTGGCGGAGGAGCTGTGGCACCAGATGGGGGAATCGTTCTCCATCCACAACCAGTTGTGGCCTGTCGCCGAACGGGTCGAGAGGCACACGGTCGAAGTCATCGTTCAGGTCAACGGCAAGGTCCGTGGTGTGATCACGGTCGCGGGAGGGTTGGCTGATGATGCGGTGGTTGCCCTTGCTCGCACCGAACTACGGGACGTTCCCAACGCCGCCGGCACGACCAGAACGGTCGTTGTTCCGGATCGGGTGGTGAACTTCGTCACCTAGTCGCAGAACCAACTCGTCGGCTGTGAGCAAGTAGGCCACAGGGAGTTCGATGGAATCGAACTCCAAGCCGACCGCATCAGCCGAACTCGATGCCCTGGGCCAGCGGCAGATCGTCGCTCCAGTTGATGGTCACCGTCTGCCTGCGCATGTAGGCCTTCCAAGAGTCAGACCCTGACTCACGACCGCCCCCGGTTTCCTTCTCGCCACCAAAGGCGCCACCGATCTCTGCCCCGGAGGTGCCGATGTTGACGTTGGCGATGCCGCAGTCTGAGCCTTCGTGCGACAGGAACCTCTCCGCAGACTTCATCGAGTCGGTGAAGATGGCGGATGACAGACCTTGGGTGACACCGTTGTTGATCGCAACAGCTTCGCTGAACTCGTCGAACTCGATGATATATAGGATCGGGGCGAACGTCTCCACGCCGAGAATCGGCGCATCGGCCGGCATCTTGATGATGGTCGGCTCGACAAAGCAGCCCTCGCGATCGAGCACGTTGCCCCCAGTGAGGAGTTCGCCACCCTGCTCCTGGGCGATGCCGACAGCAGCCGCAAAGGTGTCAACCGAAGCCTGGTTGATCAGCGGACCCATAAGGACGCCGTCGGCGAGAGGGTCACCAATCGACACTGTTCCGTAGGCCTCGACCAACTTGGCCGTCACCTTCTCGGAGATGCCCTTCTGCATGATGATGCGGCGCAGCGAAGTGCAGCGTTGCCCGGCAGTTCCGACGGCGGCAAAGACCGCACCACGGGTGACCAAGTCGACGTCGGCATCGTCCATCACGATGATGGCGTTGTTGCCGCCCAGTTCGAGAAGCGATCTGCCCAACCGCTTGGCGACGGCGGTGCCAACCTTCTCACCCATGTCACAGGAACCCGTTGCCGAGATCAGCGGGACGCGGCGGTCGTTGATCATTGTGTCGCCGACAGTACGGCCCGGCCCGACAACCAGGTTGAACACGCCTTCGAATCCTGACCCGTCCATGACCTCGTGGGCGATGTTCGACACCGCGATCGCGGTCAGCGGAGTCGAACTTGATGGTTTCCAAATCATCGTGTCGCCACACACCGCGGCGATGAACCCGTTCCAGCTCCAAACCGCGGTCGGGAAGTTGAACGACGTGATCACGCCAACCGGTCCCAGCGGGTGCCACTGCTCGTACATGCGGTGGCGGGGTCGTTCTGACGTCATCGTGAGGCCGTAAAGCTGCCGTGACAGGCCGACAGAGAAGTCTGCGATATCGATCATCTCTTGGACTTCGCCGTCACCCTCGGGCTTGATCTTCCCCATCTCGTAGGAAACGAGCGAGCCGAGCGGATCCTTGTAGTCCCGCAGCGCGTTGCCGAGCCGACGCACATACTCGCCGCGTTCGGGGGCGGGCAGCATGCGCCATTCCTCGAAGACCTCGGCAGAATTGGTGACCACCTTCTCGTAGTCCTCAACTGTTGCCTGCCGCACGGATGCGATCGCCTCTCCGGTAGCCGGGTCGTAGCTGGTGAGGAGATCACCGTTGGTCGAAATCCATCCGGCGGCGTATGCCCCGGGGTTCTCTTCCTGTACTCCAAGTGCGCGCAGAATCTCATCACGGTTCACAGCAGGGACCTCCTCGGGCAAAGATGCAAGTCAAACGCTACTAGACCCGCTGACGCTGTCGGTCTCACGGCAAGCGGATGACGCTTCAGACCATGCAGAACGATGTCGAAGACTCATGACATCAGTTCACGTTCAGCGTCCGCAAGGCCGGCGGCGGCAAGTGGGAGTGGACCTGGGGTGATTCACAGGATGGGCGAACCGGCGCAAACGCTCGCACCACCGGTGGAGTCCGCTCCAAGCAACGCCGTCCCCGTGCGACGCTCTTTCCTCGTGTGACAGACGCCTATCCCATTTCGGTGACGGTGACTTCCCGCATCTGCCCAACGAGGGACCTCCCCCTGGGGAACGCAGCATGCGCCCTACACCGACCAACTTGCAGCACGTATCTGTCATCAGCCCTGGCACCTTGACGGCACCAACCGGAAAGTTGGCAATCGGGGACAGCTCCGTCGTGCTCCAGGGGAATCGCTCCGACATGGTGCGGTCCGTCCTCATCGACACAACAGCCGACACCTACCCTGTGGTGGCGAGGGTGGCGAACTACACCGATGGAGCGGACGTGGGTTTTCTGGAAGTGTGGCTTTCCGGCTCAGCCCCGCCGCCGCTGCCTAGCGGGCGGCGATGACTTCGATCTCGATCTGGACGCCGAGTGGCAGCGCCGCAACCTCAACTGTTGAACGGGCCGGCTTGGCATCGGCCACGTATTCGCCATACGCCGCATTGACCACGGGGAAGTCGGCCATGTTGGCCACAAAGATCGTTGTCTTGACGATGTCGCTGTAACCGAGACCTACGTCGCCGAGAATCGCCTTGAGGTTCTTCATGATCTGATGGGTTTCTGCTTCGACGCCACCCTCAACGAGTTTCCCAGCAGCGGTGTCCATACCGAGCTGGCCGGACACGAAGACAAACCCATTGGCCTCGGTAACAACCGAATAAGGGCCGACCGGAGCCGGGGCGCTGGGGACGTCGTGAATCTTCTTAGGCATGGGTTCCTCCGAGCTGGTGTAGGTCCCCAGGCTACAAGCCAGGAGAGGTCACTCCGTTGGTGGGAGCTCGACCTCGTACGAGGTGGGATCATCAGGGTCGACATGGACCGTGACCTTGTTCCCGTGACTCATGTAATACAGGGTCGGATCCTCATCGAGCCACTCGCTACGGAACCGATACTGCGTCCCGTCGATTTCTCCCCTGGCTTTGACGCGATACCGAACATCGCCCTTGTCATCCATCTGCGACGGCTCGGTACCCATAAACATCGCCTCGACGGACGTATGGTTGGTCGGTGGGTCCCATGAGCTCTGGGAAGGTACCTCGCTCGCCCACGGCGGAGTCGCGCCAGGACTCAGTTGCATGGGGATCTCGGTCTCCCTACGACGTCGGCGCACCGAAGCCCAGAACATGGCACCCAGAATCAGCAGTGGGACCACCAGCAGGATCAAGGGCAGCCCCAGCATCACCAACATGCTGCGTACCTGCACATCGCGGGGGTTATCCGGGTTGTAGAGGAGGGTGCGACGGTCACCGATGTCGGGGACCAGCAATCCTCCGTAGCTCACCCTCGATTGGTAGCGATAGGTTTCGCCGGCAACTACGTATTCGTAAGTCGGTTTGTAGAGGTCGTCACCATCGCTGTCGAAACTCTGCTCGAGTTCCACCACTACCCCCTCGACCGTGTCGTGGGCAAGGAGACGGGTGACGTTGCCGAAGAGCCAGAAACTCACGCCCACAACCGTAAGGATGAGGGGCACTGCGAAGAACGCTTTTAGACATCCAAGAGGTCTGGCCATGGGGCCAGGCTAACTGCCGATAAGGCAGGTATGTGGTTTCAGATCAGCAGAAGGACTGACCGCACCCACATGACTTCTGCTCATTCGGGTTGTTGATGGCGAAGCCGGCACCCTCGAGGCCACCGTCGCGGAAATCAACGACTGCGCCGCCAACCATTGCCGCACTCTCAGCATCGACAACTACCCGCACTCCATCGGTCTCGTTGACAATGTCGGTGTCTTCGAGAGCGGAATCGAAGAACATGTCGTAGGAGAAGCCGGAGCAACCGCCGGGACGAACTGCGAGACGCAACGACAAGGACTTGTCACCCTCTGCCTCGATTAGCTCGAGCACCTTGGCAGCAGCTGAGTTGGTAAGGGTCACACCCTGAGTGCTGGTGGCTTCGTCGTTTGTCATCATGGTCCTGGGACCTCCGGGTCGTCTCTGGCTGGGCCGGAGTATATGAGCTGATTCACACTATGGCGATAGGTTTTTTCACCGTTGTCGGCAGTCTACGCTTCTACCCATGGTTCAGATGACGGAAATCGAGGCGGCCCTGAAACGGGTCATCGACCCGGAACTGGGTGCCGACATCGTCGATCTCGGCATGGTCAAGGACATTCGGATCGACGGGAGAGTGGTGACAGTCAAGGTGGCTTTAACCATCGCCGCCTGTCCTCTGCGCGACCAGATCGAGAACGAGGTACTGCGCAAACTTCGAGCAGTGCCGGGTGTTGATGAGGCCGTCGTCGATATCGGGGCGATGACCCAAGCTGAGCGCACGGAGCTCATGGAGCGAGCGCGGCTTCGGGCGCGGGAGGATGCCGAACCGACCATGGTGCACCCCAATACGCGTGTTGTCGCCATCAGCAGCGGCAAGGGTGGCGTCGGCAAGTCTTCACTCAGCGCCAACCTTGCTCTCGCCATATCTGCCCAGGGTCACAAAGTCGGTCTTCTCGACGCAGATATCTGGGGATTCTCGATACCGCGGATCCTGGGGATCGGCAGCGAACGGCTCGAAGCCGGCGGAGACAGACGCATCATCCCCGCCAAGGCATACAACATTGACGTCGTTTCGACCGGCCTGCTCCTCGACGATGAGGACACCGCGCTCATGTGGCGCGGTCTCATGCTGTCAAAGGCCCTCGAGCAATTCCTGCGAGACGTGGCTTGGCCGCAGGACCTCGACTACCTAATCCTCGACATGCCACCGGGAACCGGTGACGTGCAGATGGCTTTGGCCCGGCTGCTCCCCCAAGCGGAGATGGTTGTTGTGACCACACCACAGTTGGCCGCCCAGAAGGTGGCGGCCCGTGTCGCCGATATGGCGCGCCGCTCACACATGCCGGTTATCGGTGTCATCGAGAACATGTCTGGCTTCACCACGCCATCAGGAGAGCACTTCCCGCTATTCGGTAGTGGCGGCGGGCAGGCACTTGCGGACGATCTCGGAGTCGATCTACTTGGCGCTGTACCAATCGATCCCCGTATCGCCGAGGGCGGCGATCTCGGGAACCCGGTCGTGGCAGCCGAACCCGATGCCCCGTCAGCCGTAGCGATCGCAAACGCCGCCAAGGAACTGACCTCACTTCTCCCGCCGATAGCCGACGACGGATGTTCAGCCCGCCTCACCCTGGTAGCGGAGCAAATCTCCCGGTTGGCCTGAACCTCCCCGGAGTAGGCACGCCACGCCGAACCCATGGACTTCGCTTTGCGAACTTCCAAGGAACTCACGAAGTGAGTTCCCGCCGTCTAGAGACAGAGACCGGCAACCAGCGGATATGGATTGACCGCACCGTTGCCGCCGGGGCTGTGCTCGAAGTGGAGGTGAGGGACCGTGTACTGAGCGTTGCCTGTGTTGCCGACATAACCAATCAACTCGCCGACTGCCACGGACTGCCCAGCGCTGAGACCCGGTGCCCAACCGTCGAGGTGTGCGTAGTAGAACTCATCTCCACTGGCACCAGCCAAGACCACGGTGATACCACCGAGACCGCTGTTGCGCAGTCTCTTGATGGTCCCTGCCTCAATGGCAACGAGCGGGGTACCGCGGGCGGCGATCATGTCGACTCCCTTGTGGGACCGCCCTCCCGAGCGAGGAGCTCCCCAGGTGTCGGTGAAAGCAACCGCACCGTTGACCGGACATGCCAACGATCCGCTCGGCGGTGGTGGCGTCGTGGTCGGGGGTGCGGTTGTGGTCGTCACAGCGGTCGTTGTCGTGTCGCCGGGAGCCCCCGTTGTCGAAGTCGTGGCTACGGTGGTCGACGTTGCAAGACGCCGCCGCTCCTCTTCTTCACGACGGAGCCGTTCCGCCTCCTCCCTGGCCCGACGCTCTTCTTCCTGTTTCTCGAAGGCGGCGACAACAGTGTTGTACTCAGAGTTGGCCTCCTCGAGTTGGGTGAGGATGCTCGCCGCCATCGCCTCGAGCTCAACACTCGTTTCCTCTTGGTTTTCGAGCGCAAGGGCGACATTGGCCTCTTGAGCTTCATATGACTCCTCGAGCGCAAAGAGTCGCAGAACGATGTCGGTACCGGCGCGGCTGAGAATATCCAGATAGCTGGTGCGGACCCGTACATCGTCGATCGAGGTGGAACCGAAGAGTGCCGATTGGGTCGACCCGGCATACACATAGCGATCCGTCGCGACCTCTTGTGCGGCGACCCTGGCTAAGGCTAGATCCTGCTCGAGGGCGGCGAGTTCGATGCCAAGGGTTGTGAGTGAGTCCTCCAGCTCAATGAGCCGGGCGACCGCGGTGTCATATTCGATGGTTGCCGCTTCGAGTTCGGCACTGATTGCCCGCCGGTTGGCGTCGGCCTCAGCAATGTCATCGCGGGTGACTTCGGACTGGGCGCTCGCTCCCAGGGCAGGAAAGATCGCGAGGCATACCGCCAACACCGCGGTGACGCGGCGCGACAATTTCCCGTGGACTCCTAGTTGTCTGGCCATCTCTCTGACTTCTCCACACGCCGGACTGTCGTCGACCCTTGCACGCCGCCTGAGCCCAAAGATACTCGTCCCTCGTTCTTGAGCTTGATCAGTTGCGTATGGACCTGCATCACTGCCGCCATCTGCAAAGACGAGTCCAGCCCGGCGTACACGACCTCAACGACCTCGGCGATGGTCCGAGCCCCGCTACTGACAGCGGCCATGACCTGACGTTCCCGTTCGACCCGGTGCGCGATGTACTCAGCGATGACCTCACGTGCCTCGGGGAGTTCGGATCCATGACCCGGATAGAGATGGTCGGGTTCAAGCGCCGCAACCTTTTCCAGCGATGCCATATATGCGGCGGCGTCCTCAATGATCACAGTTGAGCCACCCATGATGTGGTCTCCCGTGAAGAGGTATTCACCCAGGCGAAAGCAGACATGGTCGGCGGTGTGCCCAGGGGTATGAACTGATATCAGTTGGCTCTCCCCAAAAGGAATCGAAGAACCATCCTCGATCCGTACGGTCGGCTCGAACTCATCTCCGCAAGCGAATCCGTAGACCGGGACATCTAGCTCACGACCAAGACCATTGGCAGCAGGTGCATGATCAGGATGGGTGTGGGTCACCACAACACCGACCGGAGTGAAACCCGAGAGCGCAACACGAATTGCATCAACATGAACCGGAATCACAGGACCCGGATCGAGCACCAGCGCCTCGCCCCCTGACTCGATCACATATGAGTTGGTCCCGGGGCCGGTGTAGGGCCCAGGGTTGGGAGCACGGACAAGCTCAACCCTCGGCTGCCTTTCAGGAGTGGCTGGCGGTGGGGCGACCTCAGCTACCGGATGCCCTTTCTTGGCGGCGGCCCTTGCGGCGTCCGCCAGGGCGGCGGGGTCGGGTGCGACGTCCTCGAGGTCATCGAACCCGGGATCACCCGGCATCACCACTTCGAGCGAACCGTCGTCGGCCACCCGCATCCGCGGTTGCACGGAAACCACGGTGCGGTTCTGCCACTCTCCAAGGGCTGCATCCACCGATGCAAACTTGGCAAGCTGGTGAAGCGTGCGTTGAGTCGGGAACGGGACCAGCCAATTCCCCGCCTCCGCCCGGCGCAACGCCTCGTGCGGGCTGACAAACTCGGCGGCGTCGACTTCTCGCTCGTCCGGGATGGGCACCACTTTGTGATCAACACCGACGATGAAGAACCTCGCATCAAAACGTACCGGAACCATGGTCGGAGTGATCCAATTGGCGAAGTATGCAGATCGTGCGACCGCAAAGCGGCGGCTCTCCGCAAGGGCGACATCGAAGACGACCCGCTTCCCAAGCGGTTCCACATGGACCGGGTCGGTCAGCCAGACACCGGTCTCCTCAACCACCTCACGGAAGGCGGCAGCCAACCATGGGCCAAGTTCAGGCTCGAACGTGCCGGCGAGGCTCTGCAATGCGGCATCCTCGTGATCCTCCGGATCGACAACACCCCCGGGAAATACCCATGCCCCGGCCATAAACCGGGCCGTGGAGCTGCGCCGCACCATGAGGACCTCGAAACCAGACTCTCCCTGGTGTAACACGCATACCGTCGACGAGGGGCGCGGGCCGGCGCTCACAGCACCGTCATACGGTTGGACCAGCGTCGGACACCCCACTTGCGCAGGATCTCTCTGACTTCCGGAGTCAACAGTGAGAAGCCAATCACGTCAGTGAGGAATCCTGGGGTAACCAGCAATGCCCCAGCCACCAGGATCATCGCACCGTGAGCGAGGGTCTTGGCAGGGAATTGCCCAGACGCAAACTCAGCTTGCAGGCTGGCCAAGACTCCACGACCTTGGAGAGAAACGAGATTGGCCCCGATGACCGCGGTGACAAGAACGATCGCCATTGTCGGCCAAAGCCCGATCCGCCCTCCGACCGCGATAAACAGCCCGATCTCAATCGGGGGCACTAGTACGAACGCAAGAAAAAGAATCGATCTCAGTCGCATGCATCCGAGGATACCGGTATGGGTAGGCTCTGCCACATGGAACCAAAGGACCTACCCAGAGTTGATTCGCTCGCCGCGACACTCGTCGGCAAAGGCCTCCCCCGGCTACTGGCAACAGAAATCGCAAGAGAGACTCTGACCAGGGCACGCATCGAGATCAGCGACGGAGCAGCCCCTGACGTGCTGGCGATAGCCGACGCCGCAACGCACCGCGTACTCCTCGACCGCCCCTCTCGGGTCATCAACGCAACTGGTGTGCTCCTTCACACCAACCTAGGTAGAGCCACCCTCCCGGCAGCCGCCGCAGAACTGGCTGCCAGCTTCAGCACGAACTACGGAAACATCGAGCTCGATGTCGCCACCGGCCAACGTGGCAAACGATCCGCATACGCCAACCAGCTGCTGACTTCATTGACTGGGGCGGAAGCGGCCCTGGTTGTCAACAACAACGCCGCAGCGCTGCTCCTTGCCCTTGCCGCAATAGCTGACGGCGGCAACGCCGTCGTGTCCCGCGGCGAGGAGATCGAGATCGGGGGCTCATTCCGACTCCCCGAGCTGATGGCCGTGTCGGGAGCGAGACTTGTCGAAGTCGGCACCACCAATCGCACTCGCCTTGCCGACTACGAGAAGGTCGTCGCGGACGCATCCGCAATCCTCAAGGTTCATCCTTCCAACTATCGGCTAGAGGGGTTCGCCGAATCTGCCAGCTATGCCGAGTTGGCCAGCCTGTCAGCCAGGAGCGGTGTTCCGCTTATCGCCGATGTCGGGAGCGGGCTGCTCGATGCGAACGTACCTTGGCTTCCGGGACAGCCACCGGCTTGGCTCGCGGCCGAGCCCGGTGTCCGTCAAACCCTGGCGACAGGCGCAGACGTGGTTCTGTTCTCCGGCGACAAGCTCCTTGGAGGACCCCAAGCAGGCATCGCAGTCGGCAGGGCGGACTTGATCGGCCGTATGGCCAAACATCCGCTCGCAAGGGCGCTGCGCATAGACGGACCTACCCACGCCGCCCTGGCGGCAACACTGGAGCTATATGCATCTGATCACGGTGCGCAGGTGCCTTTCTGGGCATTGGTGAATCAATCCTATGAGGAGCTCCAAGAACGTCACCAGCAACTCCTTGAAGACCTCGGAGGTGGCGGCAACGTCATCGGCGGCGAGTCTCTACCCGGCGCCGGTTCCGTTCCTGGGGAGACAATCCCTTCCCCAAACCTGCGCCTTTCCGGAAGAGCGGACGCGACATGGCACAAACTGTTGGCAAGTGATCCACCGATCCTCGCCCGCCGCCACGACGGTGCCCTCGTCATCGACCTCCGCACCGTTGCGACATCCGATGACCGGCACATCGTGGCCGCCCTGACCTGAAATGCCGATCGTCGCCACCGCCGGTCACGTCGACCATGGCAAATCCACCCTTGTCGAGGCACTCACCGGCCGTGATCCGGACCGCTGGGCCGAGGAGAAGGAGCGCGGCCTGACCATCGACCTCGGCTTCGCCTGGCGCCGACTTGGCGGACTTGACGTTGGGTTTGTCGATGTCCCCGGCCATGAGCGATTCATCAAGAACATGCTGGCCGGAGTGGGGGCACTCGACGTTGCGCTCTTTGTTGTTGCCGCCGACGAGGGCTGGATGCCACAGAGCGAGGAACACCTGGCCATCCTCGATATGATCGATACCCGCCACGGCGTAGTTGCCCTGACGAGAGTCGACCTTGCCGATGCCGATGCAGCCGATCTCGCTGAACTCGAGATTCTCGAAGCAGTTGAGGGCACAACGCTGTCGAACTGGCCAGTTATCCGGGTATCAGCGGTCACTGGGTATGGAATGGAGGACCTCGAGAATGCCCTCATCGAACAGCTCGAGGCGGCAGGCCCCCCTGTGGATCGACATCGACCCCGTCTCTGGATCGATCGTGCTTTCCACATATCCGGAGCGGGCCGGGTGGTCACAGGGACACTCGCCGGCGGTTCCATCGCAGGCGACGACGAACTGATGCTGTGGCCGGGAGCGGTGCCGGTGCGTGTACGTGGCATGCAACACCATGACGCACCAACCGAAAACCTCACCCCTGGGACCAGAGCGGCTCTCAACCTCACCGGTGCAGACGACATCGGCCGCGGCGCCATGCTCGGGCGCCCCGGTTCATTTCGAGACAGCTCAGCGTCCTTGGCAACGCTGCGCACGGTGAGGAGTCTCACCGAGGACCTCACCACGCGCGGTGCCTATCACCTTCACGTCGGCAGCGGCTCATGGCCGGTGCAGATGCGCATCATCGAGACCGAAGGGCCGAATACCGTATGTCTGCTGCGGACCGCGGCTCCGATTCCCCTGCAAAGCGGCGACAGGTTCATCTTGCGTGAGACCGGGAGAAAGGCCGTCGTTGGAGGCGGTGTCGTTCTCGACCCTCATCCGCCAAGTTCGTCTGCCGCGATTCGTGATGCAGCACCGATCCTGCTTGCCGCCGCTGGAAGTGGTCCTGATTCCATCGCCGACGCGCTGCTCACCGTACGTGGCACGGCGTCGGCAACTGACTTGGGACAGGACTCGGGGGGTGGCGAGCCCTCATCGTCCTTCACCGCTGGCGGCGACTTCATGTCGGCGGCCGCAGCGGCCGGTCTGCTGACTTCGATCGCCGAGGCAGTCGCCGGCTTTCATCGGGAGAATCGACTGCGAACCGGTCTACCCAAGGCGGAGTTGAGTTCTTTGCTCGCAGTCTCAGCAGAGTCAGTTGCCATGGTCGTTGCGGGGTCGAAAGATCTTGTGGACGACGGTGCCATCGTGCGCAGTCGTGAGTTCGAGCCCGGTCTCTCCGATGCCGAACAGGAAGCTTGGGAAGCGGCGCAACGCGAGTTGCAGCGAGCTCTCGCCGTTCCTAGGGCGTCACAGCTCGGGCTCGACAATGAACTGCTCCACGCACTGATCCGCGACGGTCGGCTCAGCCGAGTCGGCGACGACCTGGTGTACTTGCCCGACCAAATCGAGGAGATCAAGCAGCTACTTGGTCAACTCACCGAAGAATTCACGGTTGCCGAATTCCGGGACGCAATCGGGGTGACGAGGCGGCAAGCAGTGCCGTTGCTCGAGTGGTTCGACAAAAACGGGGTCACTATCCGTCGCGGGGACGTACGAGCGTTGCGCTAGCCCAACATCGCGGCGGGTATGTGACGTCTTTCGGTCTCGGTGAACCCACCCCAGATGCCGTATTGCTCGGTCGATTCAACGGCGTAGTCAAGACAGGAGTTTTGCACTGGGCACACCTGACATATCGACTTGGCCCTGATCTCCCTGCGTTCTCGCTCGTCTTTCCGTTCTGATGTCGTGGGTGGAAAAAACAAATGAGAGTGGTTACCTCGGCATAGCGCAACGGGCTGCCAAGAACGATCCATCGGCGTCACGGACTCCTCCTCCAACAAGTTGGTGACACAAACACAGCAGGCGCTGGACCATATACACCTAATCGTATCTGCACCAGGAATATGCTGGCAGGAATACGGTGGTTTTTCGCGAACGACCAGATTTGGGTCACTCCGTCGGTGGCGCAACCTGGAGAGTCGTGCCCTCGACCGCCAACACCTCGATGGCGGACCCACGTTCGATACCGGCCGCCCGATGTGCCCGAGCACGCCATTTTGCCCCGTCGATGGTCACCACACCATCCGGTTCCAAAGCAGAATCGGCGATGCCGGTGGCGCCGACAAGGTGTTCCCTGCCGATCGTGGGCGTGCCAAAGCGAGAGCGGACAATGGTGGTCATCGCAAGCAGATAGAACAGCATCACACCGAGCACGGTCAGCAACACCGCCCACACGCTGGTCCCGATCTGTGGGGGGCCGCCAACAAAGGTCAGCCCGCCACCGAGCAACAGGATGGTTCCGACGATGCTGCGGATGCCGAGCTCGTGTCGTTGGAAGTCCCACGTGTGCAAACCGATGCCGATCACAGCCGCCGCCACGGCC
>JAAETI010000575.1 GCA_024228555.1 bacterium
GAAGGGGGTCATGCTGACCCACCGAAACCTGGTTGCGAACATCGAGCAGTGCACCCACGCCATCTTCTACGCTGACGGCGAGGTGGCACTGGCCGCTCTCCCGTTCTTCCACATCTACGGCATGCAAGTGCTGATGAACGGGTTGCTGGCAAACGGCGTCACCGTGGTCACAATGCCCCGCTTCGACATGGTGGAGGCGTTGGAAGCGGTGCAGAACCTGAAGGTCACCCGGTTCTTCGCAGTACCACCAATCGTGCTTGGCCTGGCCAAGGCACCGATCGTCGACGACTACGACGTCTCGTCGCTCCGGCAGATCTTCTCCGGCGCAGCCCCTCTGGGCGCCGAACTGGCGGCCGAAGCAACTGCCCGGACCAATTGCGAGGTCGTTCAGGGCTACGGCATGACCGAGCTCAGCCCGGTGAGCCATTGCACGGTCGAAGGTGATTATCGTCCCGGTACGAGCGGGGTGACAGTGTCCAACACCGAGATCCGGATCGTCGACCCA
>JAAETI010000576.1 GCA_024228555.1 bacterium
GCGAACCGCCTTGAAGATCGTATCCGCGGTGTGCAAGCGGGTTAGATCGTTGTCGGGAACGGTGTTGTAGCGGGTGTAGTCGCCGTCGTAGCGGTACTGGCTGGTGTTCATGTAGTGCCAGATCGGAGCCTGCTGCAAACGAGCACCAGGGTTCCAGTCCTTGGCAAAGGCCATGTTGCTCCATGAATCCATCGGAGCCAGTTTCTCCTGGCCCACGTAGTGGTTCAGGCCACCGCCGTTCTTACCAACACAACCGCAAAGCATCAAAGCCATGGCGCCTGCGCGATACATCAGGTTGGCGTGGTACCAGTGGTTGATACCGGCGCCGATGATGATCATGCACTTGCCGCCAGTGGCTTCCGCCGTGCTGCCCCACTCGCGAGCGAACTGCAGCACGGTGCGGGAATCCACACCGGTGAAGATCTCTTGCCAGGCGGGGGTGTAAGCGGCGTCCTTGTCGGTGTAGTCAGCGGGGTAAGCGCCTTCCAGACCTCGGCCCACGCCGTACTGGGCGAACATCAGGTCATAGACCGTCGCGACCGGGATCTTGCCCTCAGCCGTCTTGACCCACTTGACCGGAACGCCGCGCAGCACGTGGCTGTCGAGGCCGTACTCGGTGAATTCAGCCTGCAGGATCTCGTCGTTGTCCTCGAGCAGGGTCAACTGGGGATCGTAGGGTTTGTTGTCCGCGATGTTCTCGAACTTCAGGTTCCAGTTGCCCGGGTTCTCGTCCCA
>JAAETI010000577.1 GCA_024228555.1 bacterium
GCCCGTGGCGCTACCCCGATTGGAGGTGCGAGCAATAGTCAGCGTGGAAAGGTCGGCAGTGAAGGCGCCCACAGTGGTGTCAAACACACCATTGGCGTTGCCGCTGCTGAAACCGCTCGTCACCTGGTTCCAGCCAAGGTTGAGCGTAGCCGGTGCCGCCGCCGTACCCAGATTAACCGTCGAGTTGCCGCCCAACGTCAGACTGCCGAAGGCCGCCCCATTGCTCGTCACCCGACCAATGGACAAATCGTCGGAGATGTCGGCGGTGAACGTCGGGTCGGTCAGCGAAAGGTCAAGATCCGCATTGGCCGTTCCACCACCGGCATCGTTGTAGGCGATGCGGAAATTCGAAACCCGATCGGCACCGCTACCGAAGTGGATCTCACCGCCGGCCGGTACCTCCAGAATGCCGGTGCTGTTGCCGCGGCCAAAATAGACATTCGTCGCATCGATGACCTCAGTCTGATCCCACTTCATTGTCCCCATCGCTGAACCCTGCGTGGTACCCACCCCTACGTTCAGATCGCCCAAATGCAGATTAACCTCAGCATCCCTATCCAGCGCCTCAAACACGCCATTGGCATTGCCAGTGCTGAAACCACTCGTCACCTGGTTCCAGCCGAGGTTCAGCGCAGCCGGCGCCGCCTCTGTGCCCAGGTTCAGCGTCGAATTGCCCGCTAAGGCCAAACTGCCATTGGCCGTGCC
>JAAETI010000578.1 GCA_024228555.1 bacterium
AGATTTGATAGAATCACCCAATCGAACACAACACCAGGTCTCATATAGAGATGTCGAGCCAAACTCATGACATACCCAAATACATGCGGGATGTGGGACGTAGAGCCAGGGACGCCTCAAGAGTACTCGCAGCCGCCAGCACCGCAGATAAGAATAGCGCCCTACTTACCATCGCCGACGATATCGACCGTGGCCGCGCCGCGCTGATCCAGGAGAACCAGAAGGATATGCAGGCCGGTGCCGACAAGGGACTGGACGCCGCCCTGCTGGATCGCCTGGAACTGACCCCGGCCCGCATCGACAGCATGATAGAGGGATTGCGCCAGATCGCCGCCCTGCCCGATCCCATCGGCGAGATCTTCGACATGAGCTACCGTCCCAGCGGCATCCAGGTGGGACGCATGCGCGTACCCCTGGGTGTGGTTGGCATCATCTACGAATCCCGACCCAACGTGACCGCAGATGCGGCCGCCCTCTGTCTGAAGTCCGGCAACGCTACGGTGCTACGGGGCGGCTCCGAGGCCTTCCACTCCAACCAGGCCATCGCCGGAATCATCCAACGGGCCCTGGAGAAGAGTGGGCTGCACGCCGACGCGGTACAGGTGGTCGCCACCACTGACCGCGAGGCGGTGGGTATACTGATCAGCATGCCGGAGTATGTGGATGTAATCATCCCCCGCGGCGGTCGTGGCCTGATCGAACGTATCAGCAATGACGCCCGGGTGCCGGTGATCAAACACCTGGATGGCATCTACCACAGCTACATCGATGATGAGGCAGATCTGGAGAAGGCCCTGCAGGTCACCTTCAACGCCAAGACCCAACGTTACGGCACCTGCAACACCCTGGAGACCCTGCTGGTAGCAGAGGGCATCGCCGAGACCCTGCTGCCGG
>JAAETI010000579.1 GCA_024228555.1 bacterium
TGCAATACATGGCAAAGCACTTCGCGCTGGACATCAACGACACGCCGAGCATGGGCGGCGCATCTCGGACCTTCCGATGTCGCTGGACCAATACCTCGAACTGCTAGATTGGACCGGACGCCAGCCTCGCAAGGACAAGTCGGGCGCGATTCCGGAGAAACTGGAGAAGATCATCACTCGCCTCGACATCGAACCCACGATGTGGGTGGAAGCAATGAAGAGTTTCACGAGTTGGTTCGGCTCGATCGCCGGCAGCGCCGAGCGAGTGCTCCAGCACGCCAAGAACGCGGGAGGTCGTTGGTATCATGGCATGAGTCGTTGCCGCGACTTGTTTCCTTCGCCGGACGAATCGTCCTAGCCCAGTCTTATCCTTTCTGCGTAGCGGCTACTCTGCCTTCGACGTGCTAGAGTTGCGCGCTCACCACATCGATTTCGACGGATTCTCCCGTCACCCCCGCTGACTCTCCCTCCGAGTTCCTCGACCACGAGTTGCATTCACCCACATTCGCCGTCGCCAGCTCCGATTCGAGGGGTATCAAACTTAGTGTGTCTCGGTTCTTGCCCTTCAGCGTAAGGGCCAGCAGGTGACACCCCGGATTCCGCTGTCGTCGGATACGTGCGAGGCTCTCGCACCGTATTTCAAACTCGAGCGGGAAACAGGAGAGGCATACCTCTTTCAATCGAAAAATGGAAATCCCCTCCGCGAAATTCAAAGAACGCTGTGGGCGCGGAAGTGGAGGAAGGAGTAAGCCCAAA
>JAAETI010000580.1 GCA_024228555.1 bacterium
GCGACGAGGATGCTGGCGCCATCCCAGGCGAGCGAGACCGGGATCAAGTGCGGGAGGCCCTGGTCGTTGCCCGTTGCGATCCAAACGGACTCCTCCTGGTCGAGACGCTGGAGGGCGTCGGCTTGGCGTTCGCTCCTGGTACGAATCGTCACGGACATACGGTACCGAACGTCTGTCGTGCCGGTGGCTCTACACTCCTCACGTATCGCTTGCTCGACAACGCACCTCGGCCTAGCAGGACCTGGCCCGTCTGGGACCAGGGTCTGAACCTGGCAGACAGTGGTCCGAGCGGCACATTGTGCGTGGCACGTTTCATCGCACTCCAGGTACTCGGTCACGATGCTGACTGGCAGAGGCTGCCGTTGCGCACTGAGGTTGTCGAGCTGTCGAGCGACACGGGGCTGGGGTTGGGAGGCTGGGGCGGTTAGCCGAGTTGTACGAGGTAGCGGTCGAGAATCCAGCCTTCAGCGAACGCATCTGTGTGAATCCGGCGCCAGATTTCACCATCAACATCGGCGATTTGAGTTCCTGCCGCAACAAGCCGCTCACCGGCTCCAACCTCGGCCACCACCGGTCCACCAGCTCCGGGTTCGGCCCATACCTCAACGTATTCCATCCCATCGAGATCGCCGACAGCCCAGCTGATCGAAGGGTCATGATCGAAACCAATCTGATCCGAGGTCGAGATCTGATGTGGTGCTTCCTCTGGTTGGGCCCGACGGAACACCAGCGACCGATTACCCAGCGCGCCTGCTCGTAGCTGTTCGCCATCGAAGGTGAGATCGGTGCCACCCTCCAGCACGCCGATGACGAAGCCATCCTGA
>JAAETI010000581.1 GCA_024228555.1 bacterium
CTTGGGCTGCTCGAAGACGCTGTAGCGCTTGGCGTTGAAGGTGAAATCCGTGGTGAAGTGCTGCGCCTCGATGGCCGCCAGCCGTTGGGCATCGACGTTTTTCTGCCAGCTCACGAACGGTCGGCCGTCGCTGACCAGGCGGAAGAAAAAGCCCGCGTCGTACCCTTCCCGGTCGAACACCGCCACCGGGGGCGCCGGCAGCTCCGGCTGCCATTTGTCGACCACATCCAGGATCCATTGCTTCATCGTTCCCTTGCCCTCCTGGATCTCGAAGTCCACGATCCGTCCGCTGCCGTCGCAGGTCACCTGATTGGTGCGCCCGGGAACCGGCATCCGCCGTTGGGTGTTGTAGCTGTAGTGAACCTTCTCCTTGCCGGTATAGGGCAACAGGTGGCCGTCGGTGAACCAGATCCACACCCCGACCAGTCCGGCCCGAATCTGGTAGCGGCAATAATCGCCCAACAGCACCCGGGCCGAACCTTGCCGGGCCACCGTATAGAACCACTCCCAGACCCGGGTCTTGGCCCCCACCCCGGCGAGCCCCAGCACCCGTGCGGCCTCCTTCGAGCGCACATGCTTGAGCTGCTC
>JAAETI010000582.1 GCA_024228555.1 bacterium
CATGCTCGGATCCGACGGAGGAGTCTTCAACTTCTCCGACCGGGCCTTCGTTGGCTCCCTCGGTGGTGACCCCCCACTCATACCCGTCGTCGGCGTGGCCGCCGTACCTATCCCATAACGCGCGGGCAATATCCCGCCATCGCCCTGCCCCCGACCGCCGGGAGCGTGACAGGCCGAGTGGATTGCACAGAATCCCCATTCCGTCGCAACCCCACGTCCTCATGCACTCTCTACCGTCAGGCAATGACAGTGTCGGCGGCCGATCTCCGCGGCCGCATTGTCAGAGACTGAGCGCCGAGGCCGAGCGATCCAATGCACTCGAACGAAACTCCCCCAAAGACCGCCCCGCCCCCGGGCAAGGGCCGTCGGCGATGGCTCAGCACCGCCGCCGCAGTGGCGATCGTGGTCCTAGCCGGCCTGTCCTGGTACCGGACCACCCGACACTACGAAATCGGCCAAGCCCTCAACCAAGCCCACCAGCAACTGGATCCCACCATCGAAGCCTTAGACCTTCCCGTGACCTCCCGCTGGTCAACGCGGCCCCGCGACGCCAATTGCGGCAGCGTCTTCACCTTCCGCTCATGCCGAGAATCCGACAGCGACGGACGAGTTAGCGTCGTAGTCGAACTCCCACACACGTTCACCGCGCCCGGTGACCTGCCCACCCTGACCCGACGCATGGAACAGGCCGGATTCGAACTAACCACCCACCGTTGCCCCAATCCAGCCTCCGTGCGCCGCAGCTGGGCCGCCAAGTTCGAAATCGACAACGGCGCCGGCGTCCAGATGGTGGTCTCGCAGGAACGCCTCGAAGACGGCGGCGGGCTCACAGCCTCCATCAGCGCTCAGGTCGACCACGACACCCTCGAACTACTACCCCCATCTAGGCCGTACGCGTTCTCAGTAGAAGATTGCTGGACTACAAACACCCACTGAACCCGACCGAGCCGCACCAACGGTGTCCCCGCTCCGGGACGGTAGCTACCGTTGTCACCACGAGAGCCGGCGATGTCCTGAAGCAGATGAAACGGCGGACATCCCAGATCTCGCTCACCAGAGAGGCTCAATGAGAACCCGACCCGCTCACCTGCTCAGGAGCCGGCAAGACTCGAGTCGGACACGTTCGGCCAGCAAGATGGAGTCGGATAGGACCGGTTCTCGATCGCTCGGCTCGCCCATACCGCGCGGGCAATATCCCGCCCGCTGACCATCCCAGTACGCCGGGTACGTCGCGGAGACCGAGAGGTGCCACAGCCCACTGCTGATTGCCATCCCAGCTCTGCCAGACAATCCCTGAGCCCTCTTGTGCGGGAGTGCACCCCAAACATGGCATAGTTATGCCATGCCCCGCGTACGAGTCAGCACCACCGTC
>JAAETI010000583.1 GCA_024228555.1 bacterium
AGCCAACGGCCTGACCCATCGCCGGGTAGCCAATCTGATCCGGGGCGAAACGATGTTGCTCACCGCGATGGGTGTGATCCCGGGATTGCTGGTTGGGTACCTGGCAGCGGTTGCCTTCATGAACTCGTTCTCCAGCGACCAATTCCCCATCTCCGCTGAACTGCGGCCGGCCAGCTTCGCTGGGGCGGCACTGGCGATGTTCATCGTTGCCGGTCTGTCCCTGGTTCCGGCGATCCGCGCGGTGAAACGGATCAAAGTCGGTGAGATCGTCAGGGAGCGCGCCGTCTAGCGCCTGCCTTTGTGTACCGCTGGTGCTTCGGACGGACCGCTCGTGCACTCAGTCCCAGCGAAAGAGCCGGACGGCTAGTAGGCCGGCGACGACGACATATACCGCCATGACAAAAAGACTGGACATCTCGGGAACCGTTCCCGCCCAGCTATCCGAAAGGGCCTGGACGGCAGCGCCAGCTGGTGTGTAGCTGCTGATGGTTTGGATGCCCTGGGGCATCACAGGGAGCGGGATGTATACCCCGGCGAAGAAGAGGAGTGGGAAATACAACAGCATCCCGACGGCCTGCCCCGAGGACGCCGTGGGCACTACGGCCCCGACCAGCAACCCAACGGCGAGCAGCGAGACAGCACCCAGTACGTAGGCGACGATGAACCACCCGGGGCTGCCAGGGAAAGACCTTCGATTGGGTCCTGGTCAACGCAACTAACGCCGCCATCACGCCACCTCCTCATCCTCAGAGGTCCCGAACCGGCGTCCCGTAATGGCCACAAAGGCATCGTCGAGCGTGGTCTGATCTACTTGGAATCGACCGGGGACGATCTCGAGTCTGCTCAACAGGGAAACGACTGAGAAGAGCATCCTCTCGTTGCCCGTCACAATGATCTCGCCGTTGGAGCGAGAGATCCCCGTCACCTCCGGGAGACTTGTCAGCAGGTCATCGTCAATTGTGTCCGAGGTCGTCTATCTCGTTGGAAGTCGACTCGGTGCAGGATCGCTCCTGGCTCCAAACGCGAGCAGGCGATCAATGTGGGTGCGACGCTAGCGTCGCCGAGAGAGCTGGCAAGCAAGGGGACTGCTCTGAGGACCGCCCTCCACCTCGGGGGTCAGATCGAATTTGCGGCGGCGTTGCTGCCTGGCATCATCGGATCAGATACGATTCCTTGGGGCCATCAATGACTGATCCTTCGACAGCCGAGGCGCCGGTCCTTGACCAGCTCTCCCGACTCGACCGGTACCTCCCGGTGTGGATCATTGCTGCCATGGCACTCGGTTTGGCCCTCGGAAGGCTGATCCCCGACCTGAACGACTGGCTCGACACGGTCAAGATCGGCACGGTGTCACTGCCCATCGCCGTCGGGCTGCTGGCGATGATGTACCCCGTACTGGCCAAGGTGCGCTATTCCCAGGTCGGCGAGATCGCAGCCGATCGCTCTCTCTTGGTCACGTCCCTCGTACTCAATTGGGTGATCGGCCCTGCCCTCATGTTCGCCCTCGCCTGGCTACTACTCCCTGATCTACCCGAATACAGAACCGGGCTGATCATTGTTGGTCTGGCCCGCTGTATTGCCATGGTGTTGATCTGGAACGACCTCGCTTGCGGCGATAGCGAGGCAGCGGCCGTTCTTGTTGCTCTCAACTCGCTGTTCCAGATCTTCGCTTACGCAGTTCTCGGCTACTTCTACCTCGAACTCCTCCCCGGGTGGCTGGGGCTGGACACCGCTTCCTTGGATGTGTCGATGTGGGAGATCGCCAAGATCGTCCTCATCTTCCTTGGCATACCGCTGGCCGCCGGCTATCTCACGCGGCAGTGGGGCGAACGCACCCGCGGTGTCGAGTGGTACGAGGGTCAATTCCTCCCCAAGATCGGCCCCTGGGCCCTCTACGGACTGCTATTCACGATCGTGATCCTGTTCGCACTGCAAGGCGAGACCATCACATCTCAACCCGTTGATGTGGCCCGCATTGCCCTGCCACTGCTCGCCTACTTCGCACTGATGTGGGGGCTGTCATTCGCCCTTGGTCTCCGCCTCGGGTTCTCATATGGGAAGAACACCACCATCGCGTTCACAGCCGCAGGTAACAACTTCGAACTCGCCATCGCCGTCGCCATCGGTGTCTTTGGCGTCACCTCAGGCCAAGCACTGGCAGGGGTGGTCGGCCCGCTCATCGAGGTGCCCGTCTTGGTCGGTCTCGTCTACGTGGCCCTGTGGGCTCGCAAGCGCTTCTACGCACAGCCGCCGGGATAGGGTTTCAAGGGGGTGGTGCAACATGCCACGGAGGAACCGGGTCGATCCGTGGGGTGACCTTCATGCGGTGCCCGCCCGCGGTACGTTCACCGGCAATCGTGGCTGCCTGGTCGACGACGCAGGCAAGCTGGTGCGTCATCACAACGGATCGTTGTGGATTGCCTGCCGCACCGAGTTCCGCGACTGGAAGCACCCACTCGACCAACCGAGGACTTGGACACCGCTCTTCTTCCTAGACGACGCGGTGGCCCTCGCTGCAGGCCATCGCCCATGCGGCTTGTGCCGGCGGACCGACTACATGACCTACCGCGATGCGGTAACTGTTGCGACGGGGTCTACATCGCCGGTGCTTGCAACTGAGCTAGACCGCCGGTTGGCGGCCGAGCGACACCGTCGGGGTCGAGGCCTGGCTCGGGCGACGGATAGGCTCACATGGAACTGCGACGTTGACGAACTGCCCACCGGCGTTGTCATCGTGGACATAGTCACTGATGTCCCACAGCTTGTTACCGAGCGCCATCTCCAGCCGTTTGCCTTCGACGGATGGGGACCGCCAATCGTGCGGCCCCGCCGGATCCAGGTCGATGTCCTCACTCCACCAACCTCCGTTGCCGCGCTGAGCAAAGGGTTCGTGCCGACGTTGCACCCGAGTGCAGCCTGAGCCCTAGTCGTCCTCATCCATTCCCGGAGTCAGCTGTAGCCCGGCGATGAGATCGGCAATCTCCTGGTCACTCAACTTCGCCTCGGGATGCAGGCCAAACACCGTGTAGTAGCTGGGCGGCATCTCTCCTTCGCGGATCGTCTCGATGGTCTCTTCAGCCTCTCCCTGGTCGACGGTGAACTCCGAGTAGTTGACCTCGTCACGACCCTCATCGACATGCTGGGTGACCACCCACGAGATTGGTGCAATGCTCGAGTACCAAGGCCACTCGACCTCGTTGCTGTGACAGCCAAAGCATGCATTGACCATGAGTTCCCGGGTCTGCGGAGAGGACCAGGCGGGTTCACCGATAGTTGGCGGATTGCTGTGGTCCCGGCCGTACGGAACCAGCTGTATGAGACCGAGAGTCAACACCGTAGCCAGGGCGAAGGAGCCAACCGCAGCGGCGCCGCCAACCGCCGCATGCGTGCGCCGGCCGTGCCAGGCCAACAGCGCCAACGCAACGAGGACGACTCCGACACCGACCAGCCCCAACAGCAGCGGGCCACCCATGATGATGCCAACGCCTACCGCGCCTACGAACACAACGAGCCCAAGAATCGCAGCCCATCGGTTCGCCAAGAGCGAGTTCCGAAGACGATTGAAAAGCGTCTCTACCGTTGGCATTGTTCCCACCCTCTGGAACACGTCCTTACAGAGCCGATTCTACGCTTGCGACGGCTACACGAATGCTGACAGCTATCGATCAAGACCGAACAGTCTCGTTACCGCACAGGCGGCTCCGTAGCCGTTGTCGATGTTCACAGCCACGATGCCCTGCGCACACGACGCAAGTGCAGCGTGCAAAGCAGTCTCCCCGTCTCGTGACACGCCGTATCCAATTGACGTGGGTACCGCAACGACGACCCCCGGGACCAAACCGCTGAGGACCGTGAACATCGCACCATCCATTCCGGCGACAGCAATGATCGCCCGGTATTCCGCCAATTCTTCGCTGATGTCGAGCAACCGCCACAATCCAGCCACACCGACATCTGCATACTCGGCAGCCGGAATACCGTGGTAGGCCAACGTGCGCAGCGCTTCCCGCGCCACCCTCAGATCGGAGGTTCCGGCAGCAACCACAGCTACTCGTGGCTCCCCGGCGGGTGGTTCCCAAGTGCCGGCGATCCCGGTCCACGACTCCTCGTCGTAGTCGGAGATCGACAGTTCCTCGGCGATGGCCGGAACCAGTCGGGTGAGGAGAACGTTGTCGGCGCCTTGCAGCGCCTGATCGATCGCTGCTGCGATCTGCTCAGGCGACTTGCCTTCACAAAGGATGGCCTCGGGCATACCGATCCGATCAGGACGATCACGGTCGTAGATCACATCAGCCATTGACATGCACCACCGAGCTACCCATTCGATACGAGGCAAAACGCACCGCCCGGTCCTGCCGTGCGGCTACGAAGCTCCGGAGTTCGCCAACCAGAGTCTCGGACCCGCGCACCCGCTCCAGCGTTGCCGCATCTAGCTGGATTTCGATCCGTTCCATAAAGACTCGGCACCGGACTGTCCGTGGTGAGAGCAGCTCCTTGGCGAACTCCTCTACGTCATCGATGAAGCGCAACCGAGTCGGGGTGACAGTGATCCCGGTCTCCAAGCGGCTCGACAGGCAGGGGGCGGCCGGTAGCTCGGCGACGGCACCAAGCCCGAGATGCCTGGCTATCGCTCTGATGGCGGTCTTGCCAAGGCCCGCTTCCACAAATGGGTGCCGAACTCCGTGCTCGTCGGCCGCAGCGAGACCCGGTCGGAAATCCGAGAGGTCATCCGTGTTTGCTCCGGAAACTATCTGTAGGTCGGTCGCTGCTGCGATTCGGTCGTACAAACTGGACTTGCAGTGGTAACAACGATTCACCTGATTGGCCAGGTAGCTCTCGTTGCTGAACTCACCAGCGTCGACCACCCGTAGAGGCCAGCCACGCTCGGCAGCCAGCAATTCAACGCGTTCCGTCGCCTTCGGCGGCACGGCAGGTGAGACGGCATGGAATGCGACAAACTGGGAACCGAAGACATCGTGGGCCTCCGCAGCGAGTGTCAGACTGTCGACGCCCCCGCTCACGGCCACCGCCACCGGCCCCATTGATACCAAGATCGCCGCCAGATCCGCGTGGAGTCGATCACTGTTCATCGAACCCTCCATCGGTTGCTCTGGTCTCAACCTCACGCCGCAATAGCTGCCGCCCCTGGTGCCCGGAGGCGTTCTGTCCGAGATCGCCCATGTCGGCTTTCACTGTCGCCGCACCGCTGGGACGAACCACAGCCTTTACGGAGACCCCCTGCACGCCCGCCGCCTCTGCGCGGGCCAGCACCTTGCGGTGCTCAAACCGATAGCGAAGACCAATGGTTGTGGTCTGCTCGAAGCATGCCCGCACGGTCTCGTCGAAGGTGTCCACCATTGTGAGCACCTGGATCGCATGACCGATCCGACCCTTCTTGGTGCCTACCGCGCTCTGGAGTACTTCCAATACCCCGGACAGTTCTCTTACGGCATCCAATCCGACCGCCAGATCTTCCGGAGTCTGGTCATCGACCATGAACTCGAGGACCGCAACCTGCTCGTCGGAAATGGAGTCACCGTCGGAGACGTAGCAACGGGCCCTGAGCACATTGGCCACCCCCGGCAGTTCCCTGGTACCGAACCCGTGTCCGGTCTCGGCAGATCGGTGCACCCCGTAGGGCAACTGGAAGGAGGGGTCTAGGTAGCGCAGGATCGCCGCACCGGTTGGGGTGATCCGCTCCCCACTGATCCCATCATCCACAAAGGGGAAATTGCTCAGTAGCCGCTGCGTGGCCGGGGCAGGCACAGGGAGACGGCCGTGAGCGGTATCGATGAAGCCACCGCCGACGGGCAACGGGCTGGTCGACCAACTGGCAGGAGAGAGTTCCTCGATCAGGTGCGCCGCGCCAACGACATCGGCGACGGAATCGATCGCCCCCAACTCATGCAGGACAACGTCATCAACTGGAACACCGTGTATCTCCGCTTCCGTCTCGGCGATCAGCCCCACGATGCCCAACGCCCTGTCGCGCACCGTCGGCTCCAACTCAGCAGCACGGATGTCGCTCTCGATCGACGCGTACGTGCGATGCTGGCTATCGAATTCGTGATCCTCGGGAGGGTCGATCCGCATCCGACTCCCCACCAAGCCGGCGCCGGCAAAGGGCTCCGGACCAACAACCCAGTCGGCGGGCACTCCGGCTGAGCGGATTGCGGCAATCGTGCCTTTGGCGAGATTTGGGTGTGCGTCCAACAGGGCGGCGATGAACATATCGCCCGCGATCCCACCAAGGACATCGAGGTGGACATGTCGCGGACGCTCCATTGCGGTATCCAGATCAGCCATTGCCCGTAACTCTACGATCGTGCCGAGAGATTGGGCGCCAGGCCACCAGAGAAGGATTCGGGGGTGCACAGGATTCTCGGGTTCTTGCCGACGTAACGCTCAGCGTCCTTCAGCGCAGCGTCGAGATTCGGCAGCGTCCGATAGCCCATGCCTCGAGCATGGCCCGGACTTTGGGCGCCTACCAGGTAGACCTGGGAGCACCACTTGAAGGGAACAGCACCACCGGCGGTCATCGACATCGCATGGAACGGGTGATAGGTGTAGCTGTTTGAGTAGCTGAAGCAGTAGCCGTTGTCGGTTGAGATACGATGCGCATCAGCCGACTCAAGGAACGCCTGCTGGCTGTCGTACTTTTGCAGCGCCTCGTATGTCTCCTCGTATGACGGGAACCACACGTCGTTGAACCAACCATCACACCAGGAAACCGCGATGACCACTGCATTGGGCCGCAACGCCCGAGCACACCGTGAAAACTGAGCCCCGATACCAAGGCTCATGAGGATTGGATTCGTGCCCATTCCGGGGCCGTAGTGGAAGTCTCGTGGCACTCCGACCAGGAGCACGTCGGCCGGTTCGTCCAGCTCATTGAGAACGATGTTGGACCGCTGCCCGGCCAGCGGCCAGGTCGCCTTCTCCACAGAACGTATACGCCCAGCTTTGACGTCGAGCACGTCGCCCTTCTGTCCGATGACTGCATCGACGGCGAAGTACTGCTTCCCGGTGCGTTCCTCGATTGCCTCGCCGATTGACTTGAACTGATGTCGCATATGGGAGCCAATCGCCCCGCCCAGCCAGTCCTCACGCAGCATCGTCTTTGGTGAATGGTGGCTCGCTATGGATTCTCGGCCGGCCATCCCGGTCACGAGCATTTTGTAGCCACCCGAGTAGCCGCCGTAAGGATTGGCGGCGCAGTGGCCGACGAGGATCGGGATATCGACTTCGGCGACCATCTGACTGGTTTGCACCGAATTCCCCATGTCGTCGGTCCCCAGGTCCAACAAGTCAGATCCCTCCGCATCATGATTAACGATGCGGCTCGGCCAGAACTGGTCAACGATCTCGGGGCCGAGATACCAGAGCCATTCCTCGTAGGTGTTCTTGCGATGCAAGCCCTGGGCACACACCAGCGTTATGTCTGCGAGGCGGCATCCACCCTCGAGCAGGTCGGCGACGATCATCGGAATCGAGACGCGGCGATGCGCCAGCGGATGGGCACCACCCTTGACCCTGTCGGGGAAGACGATCGCAGCCGTCTTGCCGGGACCGGCCAACTCTCGGAGCGGAGGCATATCGAGCGGAGAGTCGAGCGCAGCCCTGGTCACTGCCACCGGGTCCACTGTCGGCGGGTCAAGGTACGTTTCGCCGTATCGAACCACCACCGCCGAATCCGGCAGTTCTACGGACATCTGTTGCAGCCCATAGTCAAGATCAACTGGCTTCACTTCTCCGCTCCTTGCTTATGAGCGCCTTGAACACGGCGGCGGTGTCCTCGTCACCTAGACCGGCCGCCTGGGCTTTCTCGTTCAATCGCTGACCCGCCTTGCTGAATTCGAGATCGATACCGGCCGCATCGGCCATGGCCAGACCTAGCCCGACGTCCTTGTGCAGATTGCTGACGGTGAAGTTCGGCGTGAACTCTTCCGCGACAACTTTGGGACCGAGTTCCTTGAACAGGTTGCTGACGGTGCCCGCCCCGCTGTGGACAATGGTGTCGAACAGGAGGCCGGGCTCCATCCCCACTCGCTCGGCCAAGGCGAACATCTCGGCGGTGACCGAGTTGATCGCCCCGAACATCAGATTGTTCAGCAACTTCAGGGTATTGCCATGGCCGGATGGACCGATATGAACAACCCTCGAAGCAAATGCCTCGAGGATGGGCGTCACCGTTCGCAGGTGTTCCGGATCTCCGCCTGCCGGCAGCGTCCAATTTCCGCACCCCGCGGGTCGGCCCAGGATCGGGCAGTCGAGATAGCCGACCCCCAGCTCCGCAGCAGCCCTGGCATTCTCCTTCGAAGTCGTTGGATCAACCGTGCTGGTGTCAACGATCACCGACCCGGCTGCCATACCAGCGAGAAGGCAGTCCTCGCTGCCCCGGACTACGTCTGTAACGTGCTCGGGCCGGGGCAGGGAGATGAGGACTACTCGGCTGGTTTCCGCGACCTGGCGAGGCGAGACAGCCGTGGCGCACCCGATACTGTGCGCGGACTCCAAGGCTGCGGCGCTCTTATCGAAGACCACCACGTTGTAGCCGTAGTCAACCAGCCTGGCCGCGATTGGGGCGCCCATAAGACCGCACCCGACAAGACCAACCTGCCTCTTCATCACAGTTTCCGTCTCAGCTCCTCGCCATCTCGAATTGGCTCTTCACGGCCTCCACGATCTGCCCCGCGTCGGGGATGAAAGCATCCTCGAGCGGCGGGCTGAATGGGATCGGCGTGTGGGGCCCGGTGACCATCTTGATCGGGCTGCGCAGCGAGGCGAACCCCTTGTCGGCGACCAGCGCACTGATGTCGGTCGGCAGAGAGCAGCGCGGGTGTGACTCATCGACGATGACCAGCCGGCCGGTCTTCTCCACCGATCCAAGAATCGTGTCCTCGTCCAGCGGCGAGTACGTGCGGGGATCGATGACCTCAGCCTCGATGCCCTCCTCGGCGAGGAGCTTGGCTGCATCCAACGCAGTGTGCACCATCTTCTGCACGCCAACGATAGTCACGTCCTTGCCCTCACGAGCGATACGCGCCACCCCAAACGGGATGGTGTACGGCTCTTCGGGAACATCGTCATCGAGCAGATACAGGCGCTTGTGTTCCATGAATATGACCGGGTTGGGATCACGAATGGCGCTGAGCATCAGTCCCTTTGCGTCGCGTGCGGTGGAAGGTGCAACGACCTTCAGCCCGGGCACGTGGGTGTACAGCGAGTACAGGGTCTGCGAGTGCTCGGCACCCGCCCGGAAGCCTGCACCGGTAACAGTCCTGACCACGATCGGAACCGAGACCTTCCCGCCGTACATGTAGCGCAGCTTGGCCGCATGGTTGAGAAGCTGGTCAAACGAAGTGCCAATGAAGTCGGCGAACATGATCTCGACGATGGGCCGCATACCGACGAGCGAGGCGCCAATGGCGGCACCGACAAACCCGGTTTCCGCAATGGCTGTGTCGACGACCCGATCGCGGCCGAACTGGCCGAGCAGGTCTTTGGTAACGCCGAAGACCCCACCCCAGCAGTCGGTACCGTCCGGGTTGATGTCGTCACGGCCTGCACCGCCGGCGATGTCTTCGCCCATCAGCACGATTCGACTGTCGGCCTCCATCTCCTGACGGAGAGCCTCGTTCAGAGCATCTTTGATATTGAGAGTACGTGTCACGTCAGCTCCTTATGCGATCGGTGCGTATACGTCGGTCGTCAGCTCCGACACGTCGGGCCACGGTGCCGCTATTGCGATATCGAACGCAGCTGCGACATCGGCAGCAGCCTGCTCGTCGATCGCATCCAGCTCGGCCGAGTCGATGATCCCTTCGACCGTCGCCCTGAACCTGAGCAAAGGATCCTGCTCCCGCCACCAGGCCTCTTCCTTCGCCGGCTTATACAGCTGGTTGTCGCCCTCGTACTGACCGCCATAGCGATACGTCATCGCCTCGATCAGGCTGGGTCCACCACCGCTGCGACCCCTGTCAATCGCTTCCTCCATGGCGTCGCGCACAGCAAGGACATCCATGCCGTCAACCTGCACCGCAGGTATGCCGTACGGAGCAGCCATCGCCGAGATCGACTCAGCGTTGAGGTGGTACTCGATGTAGGTGCTTTCGGCATAGAGGTTGTTCTCGCAGACGAAGATCACCGGGCACTCGAAGAGTGCGGCAAAATCCAACGACTCGTGCCAAGCGCCTTGATGGACGGCACCGTCGCCAAAAAAGGCAGCGGAGACGTTGTCCTTGCCGAGGTACTTGTAACCGTAGGCGACCCCGGTCGCGATCGGCAGACCTCCCGCCACGATTCCCATGCCACCAATCATCCCGTAGTCCTGGTCGGCGACATGCATCGAGCCGCCTTTGCCACGGCACACGCCGTTGGCCTTGCCATAGACCTCACCTGCGAGCCCGTCGAGCGGGATATTGCGGGCAATGGCGTGCCCATGATTGCGGTAGGTGGACGTGAACCAGTCTTCATCGCGAAGCGGCGGAAGCACCCCACAAGCCACTGCCTCCTGCCCTGAGTAGGTGTGGAGGAAGCCGTCAGCTTCGTTGTTGGCGGCCACGGTGGCCACACGATCCTCAAAACGGCGGATGCGCACCATTCGAGTCCATAGATCGATAAGGGTGTCTCTTCCAACGGTCATCGTGTTCTCCTTCGTCATAGTCCGTCCACCAGCTGCAGAGCGGTGGAAAAAATGGCTTCGTAGCTTCGGTCGAATTCCTCCTGGTGCGCCGGCTCGAGCGGATCGAGGAAGCTGCGACCACGGAGCAGCTCGTCCCAGACGACCAGCATTGAAACGGCTGCCATGTCGAAGTAGGTGGCAGCTGCCAGGGTGGTGGCCGTTTCCATGTCCACAGAGCGATAGCCGGCTTGGTGCCAGTCCTCAACCATTCGTCCATCTTGCGCAAAGATCGAATACCAGGTGAGGTGGGTGCCACCGTGCACCACGTGGCCCTGATTGGCGAGCAACGCCCGCGCTGTGTCGCTCCACTGGGGAGTCGACCGGATGCTGTCGCCCGCACCGTAGATGTGGGCAATCCCTTCCTCGCAGACGGCCGTGTCGGGGACGACAATGTCGCCGGGATTCAAATCTCCCTGCAGACCCCCGCACGAGCCAATCTGTATGGCCAAGTCGGCACCGAGCGCCCCGAACAGATGGGCAACCTCGACGGCTCGAGGGGCTCCGTAGGCGCAGCAGTAGGCAACCGGTTTGCCATGCCACCTGCCCAAAAAAATGTCGGGAAAAGGTAGCTCGATGACATTCTCGAGAAGAGACAGGCGCTCCCCGGTCCGCAGTTCCCGCCACCAGGTCCCTTCACTGATCACCGCAACGGGGAGTTCATGGTCTTCGAGACCGAGCGCAGCCTGCCACTGGTCTGCGGTCAGATCCATGATCGACCGATACGCTCCACTCACTACCGGTTCTCCTCCAGCTTCCGGAAGAAGTCTCGGAAGATCGCATCGCGGTCGATGTCATATGACTCGAGCATGAGCCGCTCCGGTCCGGGTGCCGGCACCCAGAACAGACCCTCGTCAAGGGTCGGTGTCGGGGCCAGCTCGGAGGGGACCCAGGCGGGGTTCAGCAGCCAGGCGATGGTGATCAGATCCCACATCACCCAGGTCCGCCCGAAATGGTCGTAGATACCGCGCTGGGCATGAAGCGGATTGTTGGTATACAGGTGATAGAGGTAGTCACCAATCGCACCCCTGCCTCGGACCCATTCCTCCATCTCAGGTAGCGAGATCCGGAGTTGCGCGCCCATGTAGAAGCCAGGGAAGTAGATGAGCGGAACTCCGCTGTCAAAGAGGACATGCGTTGCAGCAACGTCCTGTTCAAGGTTCAGACCACCTCGATTGGATCGCGGGCACCAACTGGGATAGCTGGCAGTCCACATCACGACGATGCGCTCGATGATTCTGGGCTCCTTGACGATCGCCGAGGCGACGTTGGTGACACAACCGATTGCCACCACATACAGCGGGTCATCAGCAGGGCTGCTCATTGCCAACTCGATCAGCCGATCCACAGCGGGGCTTTCCACCGGCGTGTCGACTGACGTCATGTAGCCGGGTGAGCCGCGAAAGACCATACCCTCCGCCGAAGCACCGACGAGGTCGTAGATCTTCAGGATCTCCTCGTAGCTCTGCTCCATGCCCTCATCGGGACCGACGAACTCGATCGTTGCGGGATCGACTCCGGCGGCCCGCAGCCTGGTTGCCCAGCTCAGGGACGAGTCGATCAGACCGGTCTCGGCGCTCTGGTCCGCGGCGCCCTGATCCAGCGCCGCAGATGCCTCGAGCAGGCCCGCTCGGCGATGGGCGAATGAGTAGGGCTCGGCCAGCACAGCCTGAATATCGAGGGCGTCGGTCGACTGCAACGCCCAGGCCAGCGTGAACTGGTCATCGATCTCGTTGGCCGTGTCGGTATCGATCACTACCCGGGGGCGTCCGCCTGGGATGGCGAGTCGTTGTGCCCTGAGCTCGGGCGAGATCGTGGGATAAGTACTGGGAGAAGTCACAACCCAATCCTCCTGTTGTCGTTGTTGTACCAATGTGTCCACGGGGTGGCGGCACCGCTCGCAATGTCGGTGAGGGTGGACATCCTTCTTCTCGCCTCAGCGAATGCAGTGTCACCCTCGGCAGCGCCTTCTGCCACAAGGTTCTGCCATACCGCCCGCCCGGCTACGTAGCCCGAGGCACCGGACTCACACGCAACCTCTAGCTGGGCGGCAAAGGTGTCGAAGTCGGTGCCGGCCGAGAGCAGCGTCCAGGGTCGCGGACTCGCCTCGCTGAGCTCCACGCAGGCTTCACGCCACTCCGAGGGGACATCGGCTGTCGAGGGGAACTCCAGCTTCAGGACGTCTGGACCAAGAGCTCCGATCTGGCGTGCCGATTCGACGACAATCGGCCGCCGATCCGCCTGCGATGACGGAACCGACAGCGGCTCGGCGAGCAGCGGGACATCCGCCTCAGCACATGCGGCGACGAGATCAGCAACAAACTGGTCGGCTTCGTCAGTCGATCCGAAAGGGTCGTACCAGAAGGAGCATTTGATCGCCTTCGCTCCGGCATCGACTGCCCGAGCCACATCCCATCCGGCAAAGAGCCGCGGTGGCTTCCCGGGTGTGGCGTAGTCGCCATCCTCGACACCCAGCATCAACCCGGCGCCCGCAAGCAGGCTCGGGTCGTCGGAGAACGGCTGTAGCCCGATGACGGGATCGAGCAGGACTCCGGATGCACGACTACCCAGGGCATCGACCAACCGCACTTTGGTTTGGGCAAGCTCGTCGGAAGCAACGCTACCGGGGTCTTCGGGACTGAGTAGCGCGGCGAGAGCCCCAAGGTGGTCGACTGCAAGAACCGCAAACACGCCAACCGAAGTGGACACCGCGCGGAGACCTGCCTCTTTCCCTGTGGAACGTGAAGTTGCGCGAGGTTCCGGCTGGTCACTCACGAAGCAACGGCCCCCTCCTCGCTGGAATCGTCCCTGACAATCCACAGGTGCTCACGGGGAAGGCGAAGCATGACGGTCTCGCCATCCTTGGGCATGAACGCGGCCGAAGTCTGCACGTTCCACGTTTCGTCACCGATGCGAGCTTCGAGCTGGGTGTAGCTACCCATATAGATCACCGACTCGATGGTGGCCGGCACGACGTTCCCCTCTGTCGAGCCGTCCAGCACCGGCTGCACTTCCTCGGGTCGGACTGTTAGGACAACATGCCCACTCCCCTCGGGAACTAGATCCGGGTCGACCTCAACATCTCCAACCGACGTTGTCACGACGTTCCCCGTGCGTTGCCCGGGCAAGAAGTTGGAGTTGCGGAAGAACTGGGCCACTCGGGCGGTTGCCGGGCGCTTGTAGAACGAGTTCGGCTCGCCTACTTGCTGGACCACGCCGTCAAACATGAGGGCAACCCGGTCGGCCAGCATCACGGCCTCTTCCTGATCGTGAGTCACGAATATCGCTGTGATCCCCAGCTCGCGCTGGATGGTCCGTATCAGGTGTCGCATCGTGATCCGCAGATTCGCGTCGAGATTCGCCAACGGCTCGTCCAACAAGAGCACCTGGGGATGAACCACCAGGGCTCGCGCCAGCGCCACTCGCTGTTGCTGGCCGCCAGAAAGCTCATGTGCCTTGCGATCCCCCAAGCCCGGTAGTTCCACGAGCTCCAGGATCTCGTCGACCCGTCGCGCAATCTCCGGCTTCTCAACTCCGGCCATCTTGAGACCGAAGCCGACGTTGTCGGCAACGTTCATCGTCGGGAACAGCAGATGCTTCTGGAAGACCATGACTGCGCCACGGCGCTCGGTTGGTATTCCAACCACAGACTCACCGTCAAACAGCACGTCACCCGAGGTCGGCTGAATGAGACCGGTGATCATGCGGAGCGTTGTCGTCTTGCCACAACCGGATGGGCCGAGGAAGGCCACCATCTCACCCGAGGCGATTTCCAGATTCAGATCTCTGACGGCCAGATGGTCACCGAACCGTCGTGATAGGTGTTTGAGTACTACGTTTGTCATATTTTTCCAAAACCTCCCATGACACTTGACTCGCGGCTCAGCTGACGCGAAGTCATAATCAGAACGAGAATTGCCGGTGCCACGAACACGAGGCTGATCGCCGCAGCAACTGAGTGGTTGGCTCCGCTCAGGAACGGGAACAGCACCAACGGCAGCGTGATGAAGGATCCGCCACCGATAAGCAGTGTTGTGACGTATTGGCTCCAAGAGATGAGGAACGTGAACATCGAAGCCACCAGCAACCCCGAAGAAATCGCTGGGAAAGTCACATACCTGAACACGTGCCACCGGTTGGCCCCGAGCGTTCGTGCTGTCTCCTCGAGCGCTGTGCCGTAGTTGGCGAAGACGCTCGCCATGACAAGGATGAAGTAGGGAATTGATGGGATCAGGTGAACCAGAGCGACTCCGAATAGTGAATCGGTCAGATTCATCCGAATGAATATCTGGTGGATTCCCATCGTGGCGACAAGTGGTGGAACGATGATGGGCATCATCAGAATCCATTCGACTGTCGACTTGGCGCGGAAATCATGCTGGCCCAGGGCACGCGCCGCCGGCAACCCCACGATGATGGCCAGGATCGTGACAAGAACCGCGGCCTGAGTGCTGTTCCACAAACCCTCGAGCACACGCGACGAGTCGTCAACAACATATGACCATGCCCGCATCGACCATTCGGACGGAAGAAGGTCGGGGTAGTTCCAGCGGAAGGCGAAAGACCACACCAGAAGCGAAATCATCGGCAAGCCGACTGCGAGCAGGATCGAGACGATTGCTAGCCGCCTAGCCCATCGTGTCGCTATGGGTGGCTTCTCTTTCTCCTCGATGTACTCGGGAGCTGCTTGTGTGGTGTCTTTGACATCAGTAGTCATGACATCACCTCTTCACCGCGTACTGTGCCAATCGCCTGTATGCGATCAGCAGGAGCAACGCCACAATCGCCAGCACGACACTGATGGCCATGGCCTCTGGTCTCAGTGCGAGGTCTGGATCCTGGTACTGACGGAATGCGACGACCGGAAGCGTCGCGGGGAAACGTACTCCGAGAAGCAGAGGTATCTCATAGCTGGCGAAGGTAAACGCAAAGATGATGATCGAAGTCGAGAGAATCCCCGGCATGATCAGTGGTAGAAGCACATGGAAGAATCGCTGCCGCCCGTTGGCACCAAGTGTTCGCGCCTGCTCCTCGTACTGAGGGCCGACGCTCTGGAGAATCGCCAACACAACAAGGCCAACGAAAGGAATCTCCTTCCATAGGAAGGTCAGGATGATGGCAATGCCGGCCTCATCGAAAACCATGACCGGAAAGTCGGCCGGTACCTCGATTACGCCAAGCGAATAGGCAAGCCGGGCGAACAGACCGCTCTGGGTTACCAGAAGGACGATCCCGCTCGCCGCTACCAGATGCGGTACCGGAAGAGGAATCTGAAATAGGAATGTTGCCAGCCGGCTGCCACGGAAGTTGTGGCGAAGCACCAGAGCGAAGGCAACCGCAAGGATCGAGGACAGTACCGTTGCTGTGGCCGCGATTCGGAACGTGAGCCAGAGTGAGCGAAGGAAGTTGGGGTCGGTGAGCACCGACCTGTAGTAGTCGAAGGTGAACTCATTGAGCCCGATCGCCGGGAAGTAGCCGAAGCTCTGCCCCGCCCCGACCAGGATGCCCCCGCCAAAGAGCAGCAGGATTATCGCCAAAGCGGGCGTGAGCATCAGTGGGATCTTCAATCGGCTCCGCAGCGGCTCACGTCTCACCGCGCCGATCGGCTCGCTTGTCTCGACCAGGTCGCTCATCGTCTTTCACCCTTTCGCAAAGGAGGGTCTGGGGGCACCCGAAGGTGCCCCCAGGAATTGGACTTACTTCTCGAGAACGTTCTCGATCCAGCCAGCCTCCATTGCCGTCACCCAGTCGCCTTGCGGCTCGGGCAGGGCATGGGAGTTGAGTACGTCTGCCGGGAGCGTGGCTGCTCCCGAGGCGTACGAGTTGAACGTGTCCTGTGCCGCTGCCGGCCAGGTGGTCACGTCTTGCGAGGTCATCCAACCCCAGCGGTCCGGGTCCGTCATGATGAGCTGATACTCAGGTGACGCGATGTAGTTGGCTACAACCATTGCCCCGGCCGGATTCGATGCATTGAACGGGATCGCTACGAAGTGGTTGTTCGAAAGCGTTCCAGTGTCGAACACAAAGGTCCGTACCGACTCGGGATAGGTGCCCTCACTGATGTAGGTCGAAGCCCGCGACGGGTCATAGCTCATGTTGAAGTGGACCTCCTGATTGGCCATCAGGTCGGCCATGGCTCCACCCTCGGGGTATGTCTGGCCGCCACGCCACAGATCGGGCTCGATGTCGTTCAGGTACTCCCACACCTGCGGGGCGTACTGATCGAATACTGCCTGATCGAACTCGCCAAGGAACGGCTCAGGACCGCCGGCCGCCCAGAAGAACAGATGGCGGACAAAGACGCTACCGGTGAAGTCCGGAATTGCCGGATAGGTGAACTGACCAGGATTCTCATGTACCCAGGTCTGCAACGACTCGAACGAAGTTGGTGGCTCAGACACAAACTCGCTGTTGTACTCCACCACGAACTGGGCGTGGCCCCAGGGGGATTCGAGGCCCTCAACGGGCTCACCAAAGTCGTTGGCAACTGACGGATCGTCCCACGGAACGTACTGAGCGTTCGGGATACCCTCGGACCATGGTCCAAAGAGCAGATCGGCCGTCTTCAGCGTGGCGAAGTTCTCACCGTTGATCCACATGAGATCGATCGAGCCGCCTTCGGTCTTGCCGGCTGCCGATTCATCGAGAACCTTGTTGACGAAGTCAGCCGCATCCGCCGGAACTCGGTTGATCGTGATGTTGTACTGGTCCTTCACCAGGGCAACGATGTACTCGTCAACGTTGCTGTTGACGGTGTCACTACCGCCCCACATGAACCAGTTGACGGTTGTGCCGTCAGCTGCTGCCAGGACCTCTTCCCAGGTGCCGTATCCGGGAACGTCGACGGGTGTACCGGCAGGAGCTGCCGTCGTCTCCGCCGGAGCTGCTGTCGTTTCAGCTGCACCCGCGGTTGTTTCCGTAGCTCCTGCAGTTGTCTCTGCCGGCGCTGCCGTCGTGCTGGCATCGTCGTCGTCACCGCCGCACGCAGCTGCAATCAACGCAAATGCCATCAACGCCAACAGCCATCGCCAGCTGCTGCCTTTCAGATGTTTCATGTACCTTCTCCTCGTTTCATTCGAACTGGATTGAGTCCGATCCTTGGCGGTGGCCTCAACCGTTGCGCTGAGCCCCAAACCTCTTTCCCTCCCGGTGGTCATGCCGGCCGGGTCACTTCGTCGTCAGCAGTTCACCCCCGGTCTCTGTAGATGCCGGGCTGTGCCGACGCGTTCAACTGTGCGCATGCCTAACCAGGCTGCAACTTCCAACAACTCATCGCTCAGGTTGCCCTGGCCAACGGCATAGTGATGCTCGTGGCCACGAACGACGAGGGTGTTGACAAGATCTGTGAGGTCGATCGGCTCCCCGTTGAGTTCGAATCCGCCGAACCATCCTCTGGTCCCAACGAATCCTTTGGCGGGGTGGTCTTCGATACGGGCACGGACGACCAACATCTCCGAGGCGTTGTCGCCGATGTAGGTCATCGTCGTGTCCTGGGGAGCAAACACTTGGTCCCCCGCTACACCGAATACCTCGGGAGACTTCCGACCAAGGGTCGGGTGGTCGATCCAGGTGATCCCATCCTCGTTGGCGAAGTGACGGGGGCTGACTCCGCAATGCCACATCAACATCGTGCTAGACGTTGGATCCATGGCGGTCACATCGAGCAGCGTCGATGAGCCGGAGCGGTGGCTGAGTTCGTTGAGCAGCAGCATCGAGAGGGCGCCAGGAACATCGCCCTCACAAGAGACCGCAAACCCGTCTTCGGAGCCGAGCCAGCTGTAGGCCATGCACGGGGCGACACCGAGGATCTCCTGAAACTTCGGCCAGCACTGGACTGCGAGAGCGGAGTAGCCGTTGGAAACGGCCAAGTCCTTGATGGCAAGGTAGAGGCGCGCTCCCCGCTTCATGGCGTCGGCACCGGCGGTCACATCTGCGGCAGCTGCGGTGAGGTCGGCAACCACCTGTTCGGCTTTTTGCTCGTCGACGGCTTTGGTTAGTTCAGCCAATTCGCCGAACTCGTGAGCAACAACCCTCGTGCCAAACCGCGACCTGATCTGCGTCTCCTCAAAGTTCATGTTGTAGAAGCCAGGTGAGTTCCCGCCAATCCACCCGATCCGGGCGGTCGACATCTTCTTGAGGGCTCGCAGTGAGCGCGCTGTCACCTCGAAGCGCTCCACGAACTCGGGTTCGTCAACGTGCCCGAAGAACCACTTGTAGACAGGGGCGTCATCACGGAGGTAGCGAGTGAGGATCGATGCGTAGTGGTTCACAGACACCAGCGAGTGCAACTGGATGTCGCCTTCCTGGTGTGGGTCCGGGGTGCCCCAGATACCGACGCGGGGAGCTACCTCGGCTAGAGGCAAGACGAGCTCACCCGAAGCACATGTCGCCAGCTCGATCATCAGGAAGTCAACCTGCTGCGCCACAAGCTCCCGAGCCGCACTCCCTGCCTGCTCGAGATCATTGACGGGTTCTTCGATTGCGACCAGTTCAAAGTCGAGCCGGTCGGCCAGGCCTCGCAAACCGTCGATTGCCCTGCCGTACTGATTGTGCTCGGTGCCGTAGAACGAGGGGAATGCCACCCCGACATAGCCAATTCGGAGCCTCGGCCCTGTGGAATTCACATCTGTCATGCGTCGTTCCTCTCGACGATCGTGGCTGCCCAGGTTTCAAAGATGATCGCTACCGTTGTCGCACCGGCATCGGGCACACCAACTGCTTTGTCACCGGCGTACTTGGCGCGACCCCGAAAAGCAGGCATAGACGTTGTGGCCTCGACGCCACTGCGAGCGGCGGCCGCCACGGCGGCGAGCGCATCTTTAACGTCGGCACCGGCTTCCGCCGACTCTGTTGCCGCGGCCGCAGCTGGTACGAGGGCGTCGACCATCGTCTTGTCACCAGGGCTCGTTTGGCCCCGAAGCATGACAGTCTCGACACCACTTCCAAGCGCCTCAGCGAGCTGAGTCACATCCGTGGCATCCGCATCCCGAAAGCCGCGACCCACGACCCGGAATAGGCTGCCAAAGAGTGCACCTGCCGCCCCACCCATCTCATCGAGAAACCCACGGGCAAGGATCTTCATCACATCGCCGGGTGACGGGTCGTCAGTTGTGTTCAGCTCGTTACGGGCGTAGCTCATCGCGGTAACGACATTCACGCCGTGGTCTCCGTCGCCGACTGCGGCGTCAAGACGGGAGAGCTCATCGACCTGCTGCTCGACTGCGTCCGCCGCTGCGATCACCATCGCCTTCCAGTCCCGACCGTCGAGCTGAGTCCCGTTGCTTGTCATCAGCCTGCCTCCCTCTCGGGAGCCATGAACTGGACCGACGCTCCCAGTGCCGGGGCGTCATAGAGAGCCTTCATCTCCGCATCCATGCGGCAGAGAGAAATGGCAAACCCTGCAGATTCCTGTGTGGTTGCGTACGGCCCCATCCAGACGCGATGCACGGCGATGTCGGCTGCAGCAAGGACCTGTGCGATCCGTCTGTAGAGAATCGACAACTCCATGAGCGTCATCGAACCCGAGTTGTTGACCAGAACGCATACCTCGTCACCTGCCGCGTAAGGAAGATCCTCGATCAGTCGCGGCATCATCATGTCTACGGTGTTGTCGGCAGTGGTGACTTCCAGGGCACCGTCCCCGGTCTCTCCGTGGACTCCGACGCCAATGGCAATTTGCCCATCACTTATGTCGCCAATGGTTTCTCCCGAGACGGGATGCGAGCAGTTGCCGAGGGTTGCAGAAAGGGTCCTCGTGTTGTCGCGAACCTTCTCGGCCATCTGCCGACACTCGGACAGAGTCGCTCCAGCTTCGGCGTATGCACCAACGATCTTCCATGCGAAGAACAGCCCGGCGGAGCCGCGGCGGTTGGGCTCGTCGCCTTGGGGTGCGGAATCGATGTCGTCATACAGAATGACCGATTCGACGTCGGTGATTCCCTCATCCTTTAGATCCTCGAGCGCCATCTCGGCGTTGAGGACATCACCAGAGTGGTTGGAGACACAGACAAGGACCCCACCGCCGGCGTTGGCCGCCTTGACCCCGTTGGCCAGCTTGGAAGGACCGGGTGCGGTGAAGATTGGCCCTGGCACGTTGACATCAAACAGACCCGGTCCCACCCAGCCGATCATTGCCGGTTCGTGACCAGATCCGTTACCGATGACAAGACCAACCTTGGCAGGGTCCTTCGGGGTGGCCCTGACGATCAATCCATCCTCGTAGCGAATGATGTCGGGGTACGCGGCCGCGAATCCTTCGAGCATCTCGGGCACAATATCCGCAAGACCGTTGATCATCTTCGTGGCTCTCACAGCTCTTGCCCCTCTCCGGCAGGTCCGGCCGCTGAACCAAAGTGGGACCGGACAAACGACTCAGCCTCGATAGCCTCTGCGTGCAGATCAGCAACAAGCGGCCGGAAGGCATGGGTAGAGCGTCCCGTTTCGACTTCGGGATTGGGGAACGTCTCGACGACAACCCAACCCTGATAACGGACGTCGTCGAGGGCTGCGGCCAAACCAGCCCAGTCGATGTGCCCTTTGCCCGGCATGGACCTGTTGCTGGCAGCTACCTGGAAGTGACCGAGACGGCTCCCGGTATTCCGTACTGCAGCCGCTAGGTCGGACTCCTCGACATTCATGTGGAACGTGTCGAGTTCGATCTTCACCGAGGGATGATCGACGAGTGCCAGGTAGTCATTCGCCTGCTCAACCGTGTTGAACATGAATGACTCGAACCGGTTGAGCACTTCAACACACACATCTACGCCGACCGCATCGGCAGCGATGGCCACCTCGTGCAACGATTGTGCGGATCGGAATCGTCGCTCTTGGAGATCATCGTCGGGAAAGCCAAACCACGGGGCATAGGTGACGCCACCAAGGATCGGACTCCGCATTTGGTGAGCGGTATCGAGACAGCGCTTCAAGAACTCGATGCCGGCCCGACGCACTGCCGGATCGGGATGAGAGATGTCTGTCTCGGGACTGAGCCCGGTACTGCACAGGATCGCAAGATCGAGCCGATCTGCCTCCGCCAGTATCCGCTGATGTTCATCAAGGACGTGGGGCATCAGCGAGATCTCGACACCGTCGTAACCGCACTCCTTTGCTGTTGCGAAGTACGCAGCCTGGTCATCCATCCAGCGATCCATGAAGTAGAAGATCTCAATGCCAATCGACCGGATCGATGTCGCTGCTCCACTCGTCGGTGCAATTGGAGGCGTCATCGCTCGTCTCCATGGGTGGCAATAAGACACGCCGCAGTGATGTCGTCGGTGATGAGCGTGTTGAAGTAGCCGCCTCTCAAGCCACCGATAATCGCTGGGACCTTGGCGGCGCCCCCTGCCACAAGAACGCTCCATGGCACCTTGCGCACGTCGTCGAGGTTGATCCCGATCAGATTGGGATCGGTCCGCGACTGAACATGGTTGCCGTCGATATCGAAGTAGTAGCCGAGAGCATCGCCGACGGCACCTCGCTCGCGGAGGTCGGTCAAGTCGTCGGCGGTAAGCACGCCGTATTGGAAAAGGATCGCACTCGTATCAACCGGTCCGACGCTCTGCACCATGATGTCCGACTGCCGAGTTCGATCAAGAGTGCTGGCAATAGAGGGCTCCAATGCCAGGCGTGAGCCCAGGTCCGGATCGGTGACAAACCCGGGAACCTGCAAAGCCTCGCGGGTCCCGCCTGCCAGCTCCGCCATCTTGAAGCTGACATCGAATCGCGCCCAATCGCGGTTGTAGGCGGCGCCGATGAGTTCGATGAAGGCACAATCAACGGGGCGTTCGGGACGGAAGCGCTCAGGTAGGTATGCCATCGTCCTGCCGATACCGAGCCCGATACGAAGTCCGGGTCGCAGTTGATCGGTCAGAAACTGAGCTGCACCCTCAGCGAGGACGGATTCGAGCGATCGACCAGATTGGTCTGACGACACAACGACGGCATCGCGCAGTCCAAATCCCCTGATCAGTTCGGTCTCGAGTTCGATATGCCAGCCGGCAGGTACTTTGACTCGGATCTCGAGGATGCCGTGGGTCCTTGCCAAACCGAGCACACGATTGATTTTGATCCGTGAGTAGCCAAGACGGTCGCCGATCTCGCTCTGGGTCAGCCCGGCTTGGTAGTAGAGCATCGCCGCACGCACTGCCAGGCGATAGTCGGCCTCGGAGATGCCGGGTGGGATCCCAGCAACATCCGGATGAACATCTGTTCGTACAACGTTCATATGAACGCACCGTAGTCCCGACGAACTCTGATTACAACTGAGCGAATCCTCGCCCACTGGCCGGTGTCTTAGAGTGCATCCATGACATCAACTGACATCAAGGCCATCGTGTTCGACTTGGGTGGCGTACTCATCGACTGGAACCCGCGCCACATGTACCGCACGGTCTTTGAAGACGAGGCCGAGATGGAACACTTTCTCGGTGAGATTGCGACCCTCGAGTGGAACAGCCAACACGACGCCGGGGTCCGCTGGGCCGACGGTGTCGCCCAGCTCAGCGAGCAACACCCGGAGTACGCCGGTCTTATCGAGATGTACATGACTCGCTGGACCGAGATGCTCAATGGACCCATCGACGGAACCGTGGCGATCCTCGCCGAACTCAAGAAAGCCGGCTACGAAGTTCATGCGCTGACCAACTGGTCTTCCGAAACCTTCCCGATCGCACTTGAGCGCTACGACTTCCTTGGCTGGTTCGAAGACATCGTTGTGTCGGGTGACGAGAAGATCATCAAACCCGACCCCCGCATCTACGAGATCCTGCTGGAGAGGGTCGGCCGCAACGCATACGAGTGTGTCTTTATCGATGACAGCCCCGCCAACATCGAGGCCGCCCGTAAACTTGGCTTGGTCGGCATCCCCTTCCATAGCCCCGAGCAACTCGCCGGTGAACTGGCGGCCCTCGGGGTTACCACCGACTGACGGTCGCGGTGCGTCCTCGTCTCAACACCACACCCGGCAGTAGAGCTCACGCCTACGGTGCGGTGGAGTGGGGCCTACTTGCGGCCACCGCACTCATCTGGGGCTCGTCCTTCATATTCGTCGCCGAAGCGCTCGAATCGTTCCGCCCGCCCGTAATCGCCGCCAGCCGGCTCATCCTTGGTTTCCTTGTCCTCGCAGCTTTCCCACCGGCGCGCCGTCCCGTGGCGCGTCGCGACTGGCCAACCATCGCCGTTCTTGGCGTGATCTGGATGGCGATCCCGCTCCTGCTCATTCCCACCGCACAACAGTGGATTGCCTCCTCGCTGGCGGCCATGATCAACGGAGCCGTCCCGCTATTCGCAGCCCTCATCGCGGCAATCATGCTGAGCAGGGCTCCGGGCAAGATCCAACTGCTAGGCCTGGCAATCGGTTTCACGGGCGTCGCCCTCATATCGCTTGGTGGCGATGGCTCCGGAACCCAGCTGGGTGGCGTGCTCCTCATGCTGCTGGCGTCGATGCTCGAGGGACTTGCAATGAACGTGGCTGTCCCACTCCAGCAGAAGTACGGAGCGCTCCCTGTGCTACTCCGTTCGGTCGGCGTCGCTGCCGTCGTCACTCTCCCCATTGCGCTCTTGAGCCTCCCCTCAGCAGACGTCCAGCTGTCGTCTGTCGCTGCTGTCGCCTCAATAGGGCTGCTCGGGACCGGTGTTGCCTATATCGCCATGGTGACGCTGGTCGGAAGGATGGGGGCGACTCGTGGTGCGGTCGCCATCTACCTGATGCCCGTGGTCGCTCTGATCCTCGGCGTAGTGGTGCGCGACGAAACGATCACCATCGGCGCCGGGCTCGGCATCATCCTCATCTTGCTCGGCGCCTGGCTGACCACAAGGCGTGATTCCTCGATCAGCGAGTGATCCGGAGCGGTACCCTCTGAATACGAGAGAGGGGTGCAATGAAGAAGCAGCTTGCAACGGTTCTAGGCAAGAAGATGGCCTATGTGGAGGTCGGCTCCGGCGACCCGATCCTGTTCCTGCACGGCAACCCCACCTCGTCCTATTTGTGGCGCAACATCATTCCTCATCTGACCGAGGTGGGCCGTTGCATCGCCCCCGACCTGATCGGCATGGGCGACTCCGAACCTGTGGATAACAGCGGACCCGATAGCTACCGGTTCGTCGAGCACCGCCGCTACCTGGATGCGCTCATTGACCAGCTCGATCTTGGTGACCGCGTCACGTTCGTCATCCACGATTGGGGCAGCGGTCTTGGCTTCGACTGGGCCAACCGACACCGCGACCGAGTCAAGGGCATCGCCTACATGGAGGCAATCGTCCGACCCGTCACCTGGGATGCATGGCCAGAGGCGGCGCGCGGCATCTTCGAAGCCATGCGCTCACCAGCCGGCGAATCGATCGTCATCGAGAAGAACGTATTTGTGGAACGGATTCTGCCTTCATCCATACTGCGGGATTTGACGGATGAGGAAATGGCCGTCTATCGCGCCCCATATGTCGACGGCGGAGAACGACGCCGCCCTACTTTGACTTGGCCGCGGCAGATCCCGATCGATGGCGAACCCGACGATGTAGCCCAAATCATTGCCGACTACGGCGTATGGCTGGAAACTGCGAATGTGCCCAAGCTGTTCATCAATGCCACCCCGGGGAGCATTCTCACCGGACCACAACGCGACTACTGCCGAACCTGGCCCAACCAGACTGAAGTCACGGTACCGGGGCTGCACTTCATCCAAGAGGACAGTCCCGATGAGATTGGGACCGCCATCCGCAAGTGGTATCGAGGTATCTAGCGGCGCTCGGGAACCCAGGGTCGACCTTGAATCGTCATAGATCAAAGGAACGGACTCATGAAGAAGCTCTTGCTGTTGATTGCCACGCTTGTATTGCTGGCAACCGCCTGTGGCGGCGGTGACGATAATGCAGCGGCACTACCGGCCAACGATGGCGCCGAGCCGGCCATCGACACAACCTGCCTCGCCGATGAGCCAGAGTGCGACGACATTCCCGGCGGAGAACCACAGGATCTGCCTGCCCCTGGGGACGTCGAGCCGATGGTGGCCGTGCCGGTTGCCGACGCTGTCGATATGGTCGGCAACGTGAGTGTTACAGGCTTCATGGTTGACGTGGATGGCGTAATCCGGCTTTGCGAAGCACTCGCAGAGTCGTTCCCGCCGCAGTGCGGGGGGGCGAGCATCACGATCACCAGCAGCGAGCAGATCGATCCAGATGACCTTCAGAACGAAGGGTCATTGACGTGGACCGACAAGGGGGTGACCGTCTTCGGCGAGATGGTTGACGGCACCTTGGTAGTCACGCCGATCGAGTAGGCCGCGACCTAACCGACAACGACGATGTGGAGACGGCGCGGGCCGTGCACACCCAAGGTGAGGATTGATTCAATGTCACCGGTCCGGCTCGGGCCGGTGACCACCGCGATGTTGGATGTGTCCTCCCAACTGACCCTCTCCATGACTTCAGCGATCGAGTTGATGATTAGGGCGGCGGGCAGCAACACAACATGATGCTCGACCAGCAACGAAGCCGACCGCGGGCGGCCCGGCCCGTGACACAGCACCACCGAGCCGGAAGCGGCAATACCCCAGTCGGCACCGGTGACACCGACCGAAACACCACCAACCGTTGCAGTGTCGTCCGGCCGCTGATCAGGATCGACACTTATCGTTGCATCGACACGGGTGTAGCCAGACTCGGCAACCCAAGCATCCCAGCCAGGAGCGACAGCCCCGAGTTCGTCCCAGGCTATGTAAGACGAGGTCTCTGCCAGACTGAATACGGCGCCCACGGCGGCAAGCGCCGCCGCTACGTCGGGGACACGCGTCACGTCGGCTGCCACCGCTTCGGCCTCGGTCATAAAACGCTCGACTGGATCGGCGAACATCAGGGTGGGAGCGAACTTCGACCCGACGATGTTGGGGATCTCTGCGCCGCGGAGCGCCGACTTCACCCGCCCGAGGAATTGCTTACGCTCCACGCTTCCTCCACCAGTCGTTGAAGGTCTCGGGAGCTGGGGCGGGGAGCTCACGAGACTCCGTCCAACCTTTGAGAACGAACGGAATCCTCCGTAGCCAGCCGTCCCGGCCAAGCACGCGTCCGACCCATCCGCCCATGCGGGTCACGAACCGGAATAGCGACGGACGGGTAGAAATCCTGGCGTACCAGACAACACCCTGGCGCAGCCCCCACGGCATGTGGTCGGTGGTTTGGTTGCGCAGCTCAACCAGAAGTTTCGGAATCTGGATACGGACGGGACACACCTCTTCACAAGCACCGCAAAGCGGTGAGGCCGCCGGGAGCTCATGCCACTGTTCGAGACCAAACAGCGAAGGTGTGACCACCTTGCCGATCGGGCCCGGGTACACCGATCCATAGGCGTGACCACCGACGTGCCGATATACAGGACAGGCGTTGAGACATGCGCCGCAACGGATACACAGCAGAATCTCGGCAACTGACGATCCGAGCGTCGCGCTACGGCCGTTATCGACGATCACCACGTGGAACTGATCAGGTCCGTCCGGCTCGCCCGGCCTTCGTGGCCCGGAGACGATATTCGAGTAGACCGAGAGCTTCTGGCCGGTAGCGGAACGTGCCAGGACCTCGAACATCACCGCAAGGTCCTCACGGTCGCGGACCAGACGCTCCATCCCAACCATTGCGATATGGATTCGTGGTGTTGAGGTCGAGATGCGGCCATTGCCCTCGTTGGTAACGAGTGCGATCGCACCATCCTCAGCGACCGCAAAGTTGGCGCCGCTAATCCCCATCTCGGCAGTCAGGAAGCGCTCTCGCAGATAGCCGCGAGCGATGTCATTCAGCTCCGTCGGTTCGTCGGTGTATTCGACGCCTAGGTGCTCAGCGAAAGTCTCGCCAACGGCTTGGCGGTTCTTGTGCAATACCGGAGCAATGATGTGGGAAGGGGTCTCCCCAGCGAGCTGGATGATGAACTCACCCAGATCGGTCTCCACTACATCCATCCCTGCCGCTTCGAGTGCGGCGTTGAGACGCAGCTCCTCGGTCACCATCGATTTCACCTTGACGATGCGATTGACCTTCTCCGCCTCGGCGAGACTCACGACGTAGTCGTTCGCCTCAGCGGCGTCTGCGGCGAAGAAGACCGACCCACCTCGGCTCTCCACCGAGTCGGCGAACTGGGCGAGGTACTGGTCGAGCTTGCTCAGAGTCTCGGCGCGGATCAGACGAGCCCGATCTCGCATCTCCTCCATCTCTTGGAAAGCCGCGGATGCCTCGACTCGCTTGTTGTAGTGACCACGTGCCCCCCGGTCGATGGCGATAGGCACACCCTCGTCGAAGGCTTCCCTGATCCGACCACGAAAGGTCACTGGCTTGGTCGTCACGTCAAGTCCTCGACTAGGACTTCGGCGATGTGCTTCGTGGTGACGTTGCTCTTGCGACGCTGTAGCCCGCCACCGATATGCATCAGGCAGCTGACATCGACACCGACGACAACATCGGCACCGCTCGCTTCGATGCTCTTGATCTTGGTGTCCATCATCGCCGCCGATACCTCAGGCATCTTGACCGAGAACAGCCCCCCGAAGCCGCAACACTCATCTTCACCCTCGAGATCCACCCTTGGGATCTCGGCATCGTCAAGCAGTTTCTTTGGCTGCGTGAGCACGTTCAACCCGCGCAGACCATGACATGAGGCGTGGTAGGTGGTGGTACATCCGCCACAGTCGGCCGCAGCAGGGTCGAAGTCTGCGTCATCAACGAGGAACTGGGTGAGCTCACGGGTCCGGGCACCAACTCGGTCCGCCTTGGCCGCGTACTCAGGGTCGTGCTCCATAAGCTCTGGGGTGTGCTGGATGATCATCGCCGCACACGATCCGGAGGGGACAACGATCGTCCCTTCTGTAGCGTCGAGCACATCCAGGGTCTGTCGCGCCTGCGCCCTTGCCTCGTCGGCGAACCCTCCATTGAAGGCAGGTTGGCCACAACACGTCTGATCAAGGGGGAACTCGACGTCACAACCGGCCTGCTCCAACAGAGTCACCGTCGCCTTACCCACATTTGGATAAAGGCTGTTGACCAGGCATGTCACGAATAGTTGAACGGGCGCCGACATGGCCGACACCCTAACGACCCAACTCAACCGCTCTGGTGCGGCAATCCTGATGACCGTCTCGATCACTGACGTCGCCGACGTCAATCTCAGCGCACTGAGTCTGGAGACCCTGGCGTCGCTGGTCCTGTGGTACCTGCTCGGCTACGCCTTCTACAGCTTCATGTACGGTGCACTCGGCGCCACCATCTCCCGCCAAAAGGACATGCAGGGGGGCGCCATACTCCCCGTCCTGCTGATCCTTCCCGGGTTCCTCCTCGGCCAGATGGCACTACCGGAACCCGATAGCTGACTCACCGAGGTTGCCTCGTTCGTCCCCTTGTGGTCACCGAATGTGATGGCGGTCCGCTCGACCAACGCTGTGGTTACTTGGTGGCACCTGGTGATTTCCGTGTTTCTGCTGGTTCTGACAACGGCGATACTGATCAAGCTCGGGGGCCGCATCGACCGCGGCGCCATCCCGTAGAGCGGATCAAAGACCAAGATGCGCAAGGCAGCAGCCGACTGATCAACCGGTGTTGCGCAAACCAGCGGCCAAACCATTGACGGTGAGCAGCAAGGCACGGCGCAGGTCGGGATCCTGATCGCCCCCAGCTCGGGACCTCTCCAGCAGCGCAACCTGCAGGTAGCTGATCGGATCGAGATAGGTGTCGCGGATCGCCAGTGTCCGCTTCAGCACCGGGTACCGAGCAAGAAGCTCAGCGTCGCCGGTAATCCGCAGCACCTCGGCGACGGTCAGCTTGTACTCAGCCTTGATGACCTCGAAGAGGTTGCGATTCTCGGCGGGAACCAAGGAGTCGACATAGTGGGCGGCGACAGTGAGGTCGGTCTTGGAGAGCGTCATCTCTACGTTTGAAATGAAGGCTCTGAAGAAGGGCCAGTCCTGGTACATCGATGCCGCGGCATCGGCGCCACCTGCGGATCGAGCCGCCGCCAACCCATATCCCACACCAAACCAGCCGGGCACGACCTGGCGAGATTGGGTCCAACCAAAAACCCACGGGATGGCACGAAGCCCGTCAAGCCCGACGTTGTCATCGCCCCCTCCGGGCCGACGCGCCGGACGCGACCCGATGTTCATCGCACCCAGCTCCTCCACGGGTGTCGAGGTGAGGAAGTAGTCCACCAGCCCCGGAGTCTCGATCAGCTCGCGGTAGCGCTGGTAGGCGGCACCGCTGACCGTATCCATCACCTGATCCCAGTCATCGAGAACTGCACCTGGCTGCCTCGAACTGCGGTGCAGCAGGGATGCCTCGAGAGTCGCGGCAACCTGCACCTCGAGGTTCGTCGACGCCAGCTCGGGAAGGCCGTATTTGTCGGCGATGACTTCACCTTGCTCGGTGATCTTGATTCGCCCATCGATCGTGCCCCACGGCTGCGCCATGATTGCCTCGCCGGTGGGCCCGCCACCGCGCCCCACTGTGCCGCCGCGACCGTGGAACAGCCGCAGCTCGACGCCATGGTGGTGTGCCGAGTCACGCAACGCTCGCGAGGCTCGATAGAGCTCCCACTGCGATGTCGCCAATCCACCGTGCTTGCTCGAATCGGAGTAGCCGAGCATCACCTCTTGGATGTCACCACGGGCCGCGACCAGCGACCGGTAGGCCGCGCTGGAGAGCAACTGGTCAAGCAATTCGCCGGCCGCACGCACCTCATCGATCGTCTCGAACAGTGGAACAAAGCCAACCCTTGCAATACCGGAATGGAGATCGACCAGACCCGCTTCGCGGGCCAGCACAACCGCAGCCAGGACATCATCAGCCCCCCGAGTCTCCGAGATCACGTAGCTCTCGATCACCGTGCTCCCGAAACGATCCAGCGCCTCCCTGATGCCATGGAACGTCTCGAGGGTGCGCTCCGGTTCTCCTTCTAGGGCTGTCACCACAGGAGCCAGGGGACGTCGCCCCGCCAGCTCCAAGTCGAGCCGAGTGAGACGCTCCGCCTGATTCAGTGAGGCGTAGCCGTCCTCACCAAGCCTGGCGTAGAGGTCGGTCAACGCGGCGTGGTGTTTCGTCGAGTGTTCGCGAACGTCCATCGTTGCGAGGTGGAACCCGAAAGCGGCGACGCGACGGATCAAACGCATCAGCATGCCAGCAGCAATCAGACTTCCCTTGGCTTGTTCGAGTGAGCGATACATCACCGCCAGCTCATCGAGCAACTCACCAGACGTCGCATAGTCCAGACCGGGCTGATGCAGCGCACCATCGCCGATCCGCTGGCGGGTGTTCTGCAATCGCTGATAGATGTAGGCGCACTTCTGGCGATAGGCCTCACCAGCCGAGAGCCGGCTGAATCGTTGATGAACCTGAGGCATCGAATCCGCATCCGTAACCAACGACTCCGCCAACTCCTCGCTGATCCCAACCAATCGCTGGGAAGGACTCAGTTCGGTCGATAGCTCTTCGACCGCCGCTATCAATTCCCGAAGGGCGTGCTCGTGCTGAGCCTCGAGCACCGCAAGCGTTGTCGCTGCTGTTACCGACGGGTTGCCATCACGGTCACCGCCGACCCAGGTCCCGAAGTTGAGCGGTCGTGCGTCCAGCGCCAGCGTCGCCCCAGTCCGTTGCAGCTGGAACTCGAGTTCATCGAAGAGATCCGGGGCCACATCCCGGAAGATCTCATCGAAAAAGTCGAGCACAGTACGCGCTTCGTCGATTGGGGTGGGCCGTTCCCGGCGCAGCTCGTCGGTCTGCCAGATGAGGTCGATGAGTTCGGCGACGTAACGTTCGGTGCGGGCGAGCGCCGACTCACTGATCCGTGGATCAGCACGTTCCTCGAGCAACTCGGCCAACCTGACAATCTTGGTACGGATCGAACGGCGTGCCGCCTCGGTTGGGTGGGCGGTGAAGACCGGACGAACATCCAGACGGTCCACCACTTCCTGAACAACCTCCAGCGCTGCCGGATCGGCAAGCACCCGGTCGACCGTTCCTGCCAACAGTCCGTGATGTTGTCCGCGGCGCGCTGCTTCGTGGTCGAGGCGATGGGTTTGCTCGGCCACATTCGCAAGGTAGAAATACGTGGTGAAGGCTCGAACCAACGAAATAATGGTCTTCAGATCGAGGTCCTGGAGTATCTCGATGAGCTCGGATCTGGCCGCAACGGCGACGTCTGATCCTTCTGCATTTCTTACCTGTTTGACGAGGGCTCGCACCTGCTCGACCAATTCGAGCAGCTCCGCACCTTCCTGACGCACAAGGGTTTGCCCGAGCAGATTGCCGAGAAGACGGATCTCAGATCTGAGTTCTGCGCTTGAATCCGATTGGGTAGCCATTGTGGCGAGCGTAGCGGGGCCAGCCAGTGACAAAACGCAGAAGCCCGTGCCTAATTGGCAAAGGCCAAGGACTGCAGTCTGCCCCAGCGACGGGCGACGTTGCCGTAGAACGCTCCCGCCTCGTCGAAATTCCCTTGCTGCAAGGCCAGCAGACTCGCTGCGGTGTCGGCGGCAGACTCGTCAAGAGCCAAATCCCCCTCCGAGAAAAGCTCGCCAACGCTGCTGTAGTCAAGCTCGAGCATTCCCTCCGCTGGAAATCCGTCGAGCCAAGAGGCCAGCGCCCGAACTTGGTCGACAACCCCCGACTCAAAGCCAGCACCTTCGACGATCTGGGCAGCTCTCTCTACACGCTCTTGCGCATCACCGAGTCCAGTGCGATATCGCACCGACATCGACCCGTTGCGTTCGTACAGCTCGCGCTCGTCGTGCAGAAACGCTGAGAACCACCTGATGGGAACATGCCACGGCGAAGTCAGAATGTAAGACCGCATCAACGACGATTGGCTTCGCAGCTCTTCTAATTGGGTGCTCGCATCCATGACCTGTGGCTCTGGGATCAGACCGGTGTCGGGGAAAGCGTTGCTGAATGCGAGGACTCCCTCCAGCATTCGCAGTCGAGAATGCCGGGGACAGACGAAGATGGTGTCGTCCCATGTGATCTGATATGCGTCATCCATCACCGGCTCTCTCCACAGAAAGTTCTCGTTTCCGCGAATGATGCCGGAGCCGGGGCCGGCATGCTCCAGGTATTGCGGAAGGCTCCCCTGCGGGAGGTAGGAACGGAGAAAGGCCGAAACAATCATGCAGCGATCCTACCGGCGCCAAAAGGTAACTACCGCACCGATGACCACAAACGGCGTGGTCAACGGGTACGGCGCTCATCGTTGGGAGTGCCCAGCTGCTCGGCTGTAAACCGTCTCAATCCACTAGAATTCATAGGCCAGCCAATCGCGTCCGTGCTGATTCGGAAAGGAGCACCCTGTTGGGAGTATTCGAGGCAATAGCCTCCGACACCCACGAAGAGGTCCTGTACGGCCATGACCCTATGTCCGGCCTGAGGGCGATCATTGCAATCCATTCCACGGCACTCGGTCCCGCTCTCGGTGGGACTCGCTTCTATCCGTATGCGTCGGAGGAGGATGCGCTATGCGACGCACTGCGACTAGCCAAGGGCATGACCTACAAGTCTGCAGCAGCTGGTCTAGACCTGGGTGGGGGCAAGGCCGTCATCATCGGCGACCCGTCGACAATCAAGACCGAACGACTGCTTCGTGCATTCGCCAGGGTGATTGATTCTCTCGGTGGGCGCTATGTCACCGCCGAGGACGTCGGAACCACGACCGCCGACATGATCACGATTGCGAGTGAAACGGAGTGGGTGACGGGGCTTCCCCTGGTTCACGGCGGATCGGGCGATCCTTCGCCCGCCACCGCCCGGGGCGTCATGGGCGCTATGCGAGCCGTCGCCGAATACTTGTGGGGCAGCGACGACCTCTCGGGAAAGACCGTCGCTGTCCAAGGCGTCGGCAAGGTTGGTGCCAGCCTTGTTGAGCGACTCACCAAACAGGGTGCCAAGACCATCGTCGCCGACGTCAACGCCGCAGCAGTCACCGAGATGGTGGCACACCATGGATCCGTAACAGTTGGCGTCGACGAGATCTTCGATGTCGACTGCGACATATTCGCCCCATGTGCGATGGGTGGTGCGCTCAGCGAATCGACCGTTGACCGCCTCAGGTGCCAAGCTGTCGTCGGCTCGGCCAACAACCAACTGGAGACCGAGGCGCAAGCCGATCAATTGGTGGAGCAGGGAATCCTCTACGCACCCGACTTCGTGGTGAACGCCGGCGGGATCATCAACATCGCCGACGAGTTTCAAAATTACGACTGGAAAAGGGCGATCACAGCCATCGACCAGATATCCGACAACGTCCATCAAGTCCTCGAGACAGCTCGGCGGCGTGGGATCAAACCCACTACGGCAGCAATCGAGATGGCAGAAGAACGAATCAGCAGCATCGGCAGCATCAATCTGAAACGACGCGGCCACGCATCGTAGAAGGAGACGGCATGTTGGAGTTAGACAACGTACGGGATCACAGCGCCCTGGGCTTGTCCGAAGATCAACTGATCGACATGTACAGGAAGATGCTGCTTGCCAGGAAGCTTGATGAGCGCGTATGGGCGCTCAATCGACAAGGACGAGTCCCATTTGTCGTGTCAGTGGCCGGACACGAAGGTACCCAGGTCGGTGCGGCCTTTGCACTTGACCCCACCAAAGACTGGAGCCTCCCCTACTACCGCGATGTCGCCTTCAATCTGGCAATGGGATCAACTCCCGCCGATCTATTCCTGGCTGTGTTCGCCAAGGGCACCGATCCAGCCAATGCCGGACGGCAAATGCCAAACCATTGGAGCGAGCCGGATCTCAACATCTTCTCGCACTCGTCGGTGATCGCCACCCAGTTCCCCCATGCTTGTGGCATCGCCCACCAATTGAAGACGTCGGGACAGCCGGGTGTGGTGATGGTCTCGTCAGGGGAAGGGGCTACCTCAGAGGGTGACTGGCACGAGGCAATGAACTTTGCGGGAGTCCACAAGCTCCCGATCATCTTCCTGGTTGAGAACAACCTCTATGCAATCTCCACACCGACCAAGCAAGAAGTAGCAGGAACGGTGGCTGAGCGAGCGGTTGGCTACGGAATGCCGGGGGTAGTCGTTGACGGCAACGATGTGCTGGCCGTTTACGGCGTGATGTCCGCTGCGGTGCAGCGGGCCAGAGCCGGCGAGGGTCCATCGCTTATCGAGGCTAAGACCTACCGCTACTACGCACACACCTCAGATGACGATGACAAGGTCTATCGATCAGCAGAAGAGGTCGAACTGTGGCGCCGCAAGGATCCGATCCTCGTCCTCAAGCAGTACCTAGTTGAGTCTCGCCTCCTGGGCGAAGAGCTCGAGCTCGAGATCGAAACCGGGGTCACCAACGAGATCGCGGCCGCGGTGAAAGAGGCCGACGAAGCGCCTGAGGCACTCGATTGGGAAACCAATGTCTACGGCAAGGTGATCGTTCCCAACGATCCAGCGACCGAGGTTGAACCCGAGCCGGTCGGCGAGTCGCTGAACATGATCACGTCGATCAACCGCACCCTCCACAACATATTCGAGGAGTACGACGACACCTCGATCTTTGGCGAAGATGTTGGCGACCCCAAGGGTGGCGTTTTTAAGGCAACGGTTGGCCTTACCGACAAGTTCGGCGCCAATCGGAGCTTCAATACGCCGCTGGCCGAGGCTCTGATCATCGGTCTTGGTGTCGGCATCGGCGCTGCCGGCGGCCGTCCCATTGCCGAAATCCAGTTCGCCGATTTCATCCATCCCGGATTCGATCAGATCCTCTCTGAGGTTGCCAAGCTTCGCTATCGCACCAACGGACGTTGGGCGTCGCCACTGGTGATCAGGACGCCCTACGGCGGCGGGATCCATGGTGCCTTGTATCACTCGCAGTCCATCGAGGCGTTCTACGCCCACATCCCAGGGCTCAAGGTCGTGGTGCCATCTACGCCGGCAGATGCGGCTGGACTCCTGTGGTCGGCCGTCGAGGATCCCGACCCGGTGATGATCCTCGAGCCAAAGAAGCTCTACCGGCTCTCCACCGGGCCGTGTCCCGAGGGTGCCCACCGAGTTCCGATCGGGAAGGCGGCGCTGCGTCGGATCGGCGACGATCTAACCATCATTGCGTACGGCACGATGGCCCACTTCGCAGTCGAGGCCGCCGATCGGCTGCTCACCGAGGACATCGAGGCATCGGTTCTCGATCTGCGTTCCATCAGGCCGCTTGATTGGCCCTCGATCGAACGAGCAGTTCGGCGCAATGGCAAGGTGCTGATCGTCCATGAGGATACGAAGTTCGCCGGGTTCGGTGCGGAAATCGCCGCACAGATCGTCGAGAAGTCACTGGATTGGCTCGACGCTCCGGTCCGACGCTACTGCTCACCGGAGATTCCCACCTTCCCGTATTCGAGCACTCTGGAGGAGCAGGTGTTCCCCTCGGTCGATGGCATTATCGAAGAAGCCCGCAGCCTGGCTGCGTACTAGCAACTCAGGTTGGGATGATCCAGGCTCGGATCTAGTCTCGGAGGATGAGCTTCTCTATCCGCCCGGCGCGGGCTAACGACATCGCGGACATCGCGGTGTTTACCGCAAACACGTTCGAGTGGGGCGACTATGTCGCGGATGAGTTGCCGGGGTGGCTTGCCGACGTCAACGGCCAAGTCATGGTTGCCGCCGACCACGATGACGTTGCAGTGGCGATGGGGAGAGGTCTGCTACTGAGCCCCACCGAGATGTGGTTCCAAGGAGCTCGGGTCAGTGAGCCGTGGCGTCGTCGCGGCATCGCGTCTGCGATTGGCGATGCTCTCGGCGAGTGGGCCAAGGAACGCCAAGCCCGAGTCGCACGGCTGGTCACCGAATCGTGGAACACACCGGCACAACGCCAGGTCGAGGCAATCGGGTTCAAAGCACGAGGCAATTGGGTCATGGCCAGTCGCCAGACAACCGATGTCGGCCCAACCACTGCAACCAACGGAGGACAGCGAGCCAAAGCGCATCGCAAGCTGGAGTTGGCGCATTCCTCAGAGGCGATACCAGCCTGGGTGTCATGGCGGTCGGGACCACTTGCAGGGCCCTCCCGCGGTCTCCACGTCCACAGCTGGCGGTGGGCACAGTTGACTGTCGATGCCCTCGAGGCTGCTGCCAAGGAAGGGGCGCTGTGGTCATCGCAGACCGGTTGGGTCACCGCACGGCGAAACGAAGACCGTCTCAGCGTCGGGTGGCTCGACTGCGGACCGGATGATGCAAGAGACATGATCAAGTCTCTGGTCGATCTTGCGTTCGAGACAAGGGCGGAGCGACTCCAAGTCACAGTCCCAGAACTCGACTGGCTGGTCGCCGGGCTGCAGAGCTCGGGCTGTGAACTCCATCCCATGATCGTGTACGAACGCCCGCTGTAGTCCGGACCTAGACGTTGAGAGCTTCCCAGTAGAGCTCGATCGGGTGGAGAACCCGGTACCCATTGTCGAGATGCGCCCGGAGCTGGATTTCACAACCGGAGTTCGCCGATACAACCGTGGTCGGTCCTGCTCCGCGGATCTGAGCAGCCTTCATGATGCCGAGCTCCTCCGCAGTGTCATGCTCATAGACCATGTAGAGCCCTGCCGCACCGCAGCAAAGGCCATCGGGATCTATCTCCACTGGGGTGTACCCAGCAGCCCGCACGATCGCCCGCGGCTCGTTGACAATGCCTTGGGCATGACGCAAGTGGCACGGATCGTGCACGGCAACTTGCTCACCCGTGTCATCTAGCGACGGCAGCCTCCCCGCTCCGATGAGCTCGGCGACCAACTCGGTGACATCCTTGGTCCGTTCTGCCACCGAAGAACCGTCCTTCGCCCATTCGGCGTAATCCTTGAGATGAGCAGAACAACCTGCGGCATCGGCAACGATGAAATCGAAGCCGGCGAAGGCGCCCACGTTTCTGGCGGCCATTCGTTGCGCATCGCCCGCACCCCCTTCGTGAGCGGCCAAGGCCCCGCAGCACTGCTGACTCTCGGGGCTGTGCACCTCCAAACCTGCCATCTGCAGCACGCCGCGAGTGGCGTCGTGAACTTCAGGAAACCACTCGTCCATGATGCAACCGGCGAGCAAAGCCACCGAGCCGGCCGGCTCCGCTGGTGCGTTGTCGTGGACACCGACAACGGTATGCGGAAAGATACGCTGTGGCCTGAGACCGCGAGCCAACCGGACCTGTTTGGGGAGCAGCCGCATCACGCCGAGGCGCTGCACCAGGCCGATACTGCTGGTAACCAGCGCCAGCAGCCATTTCATGTTGAGAACCCGCCCGACCAGAAACCGCCGCAGACGCCCGCGCCACGAGGGCTGATCCTTGGCCAGCCTGGCCCTCGCCCCCTCCATCATCTGGCCAAACGGGACATGGGAAGGGCAGGCCGCCTCACAGGCACGGCATTGCAGACAGAACGACATCATCCCTGCATAGGTCTCGTCGCTGGGAACCAGCCCAGCCGCAACGGCACCCATCGCAGCAATCCTCCCGCGTGGCGAGGCGACTTCGTCACCGGTCAGGCGAAACGTCGGGCAATGGGGCAGGCACAATCCGCAGGTCACACAAGCCGATAGCTGTGCTTCAGTCGGAACCAAGTCCATCAGATGCCTCCAGGGAGAATGCCAGCATTGGCGGCGCCTCGCGGGTCAAAGGCCGCCTTGACTCGGCGCTGCAGCTCAATCGAGCCAGGGGGGCTCCCCCATCGCTCGATCGTCGAATCGTCAGGGGCTCGCGCCACGACTAGAGCACCTCCCAGGGACTCCGCAGTCTTGCGCAATGCACCGATCTCATCAACGATTCCATCTGCGACAAAACGGATCTCGCCAACGCCGTGGGCGGCCTGGAACGCTACGCCAAGCGGGCGGATCATCGCAACGATTGCCGACACCGCGCTCGCCGGTACCCGGATCACGGCCTCGGTTCGTCCAGGGAGGGGGTCTGGCCAATGATGGCCGGCGCTCGGCTCGCCACCGATTGCGCTTGCCTGAGCTGCTATCTCCTCAGCCGACCCGGCCAGGTAGACCGTTGCCAAGTCATTCGACTCAATAACCGCATCGGGTCGATACGAAGCGGCGAGGGCGGCTGCGGGGTCATCGACGTGCACCATTGCGCGCTCTGTCGTCAGCGGCCACAACTTGAGACACACCTCGCTGATGAGCCCAAGTGAGCCAAACGAACCGGTGACGAGCCGGGGCAGGTCGTATCCGGTCACATTCTTAACGAGTCGGCCCCCGCCACGTACAACGCGACCGTCGCCCGTTGCGAGCCGGACCTCGAGCATTCGATCCCGTGTTGGGCCATACCGAAGACGACGCCACCCGGACAACCCGGCCGCAATGGTGCCCCCTACGGTTGACACGCCAGGAGATTCGGGGAGAATCGCGGTCTGTCCCTGCTGTTCCAGTTTCGCCTCGAGATCCACAATCAAGACACCCGGCTGAACAACGACCGTCAGATCCTCGGGCTGCCAGTCAACAACCTGATCGAGAGCTGCAGTCGTCATGATCAGATCCGGCGTCACCAGATTCCCCATTGCCTGGTGGGCGCCTGAACCCCACAACAGCACTCGCAGCCCGTACTCGGAGGCAAAGCGGAACACCGCAGCCGCTTCCTCGGCCAAGGTCGGTGCAATTGTGTGCTCAACCGGAGGAGCTCCGGGTATGGGCTCTGCAAAGAGGCCTTTGGCGAGACGAGCCAGCTCTTGCTTCAGCATCTCTACTCCTCACCCTCAGACAGAACGGCCATTCCGTAGTCGTAGCACCGCGAACCGCGGGGCAGAATCTTGCCGGGGTTGAGAACACCATCAGGATCGAACGCCTCGCGCAGTCGGGCCTGCGCATCAAGATCAACCGGATCGAATACAAGCGTCATCAAATCCCGCTTCTCGAGTCCGACACCGTGTTCCCCCGTCAACGAACCGCCGGCCGCAACCGATATCCGAACCATCTCCTCAGCCGCCGCTCTGACCTTCTCCGCCATGCCGGGCTCACGAGCGTCGTAGGCAACCAGCGGATGCAGATTCCCATCGCCTGCGTGAAACACATTGAGCATCTTGATCCCGTGGGTGTCTCCAATCTCGTAGATCTTGGCCATGACCTCGACGAGGCGAGTTCGGGGGACCACAGTGTCATGCAGGTAGTAGTCGGGGGCAGCCTGGGCAACTGCGCCAAAGGCATTCTTCCTGGCCTTCCACAAGAGTGCCCTTTCCTCCTCATCAGCAGCAACCTTGACTGAGGTCGCCCCTTGCTCAACCGCAATGCGTTCGATCGTCGCTGCTTCTGCCGCAACACCGGCGTCAAGGCCAACTACCTCAGCAATCAGCACTGCCGCAGCATCGACGGGCAGGCCACCCCTGGTAAAGGCCTCAACGGCGATCACCATTGGTTGGTCCATCATCTCGAGGGCGGCAGGAACGATGCCGGACGCGATTGTGGCCGACACGGTTGCCGCCGCGTCACGGATGGTCTCAAAGGTCAGCAGCAATGTACGCACCGCTGGCGGGTTCTCGGTCAGCTTGACAAGGACCTTGGTGACGATGCCAAGTGTGCCTTCTGAGCCAACAACGACGCCGCGCAGGTCCAGACCGATTGGATCTGGGGACTGCCCTCCCAAGTGCACGACGTCACCGTCGGCGGTGACCATCTCCATGCCAAGAATGTGGGCAACAGTGGTGCCTTCGGCCAGGCAATGTGGGCCACCGGCATTCGTTGCGACATTGCCACCGATGGTGCAAGCAGCCTGCGAGGACGGATCAGGCGCATAGTGCAGACCCTTGTCTGCGGTGTGGCGGGACAGATCAAGATTGAGGACACCGGGTCCTATCCACGCTGTCGTTCCGTCAAGATCCCAGACCTGATTCATTCGGGTCAGGACCACCAACAGTGCAGGCTCGGTGGGGACCGCACCTCCCGCCAGACCGGTGCCGGCGCCGCGGGCTACGACAGGCACGCCATGCCGACGAGCGGTACGCACACAAGCGGCGACCTCCTGGGTCGTTTCGGGGAGGACGGCGGCAGCGACTGCGCCGGTCGTGACCCCGGCATCCTTGTTGTACACAAGGAGTTCGAGTGGATGTGAGTGCACACGATCTGAACCGAGGATCGCCTTCAGCTCTTCGACCAGGGACATCATCACTCCTGTTCGGTCAATCACACGATGGTAACGCGGGCTTGCGGTCGGCTCACTAGCTGCCCCACCCACCACCGCCGGGGGTCAGCACCAAGAGTCGATCGCCCGGCTCAACCGCAAACGTGGTCTTTCCCTCAAGCCGGTCTCGCGATCCGGTGCGACGGATCAGCCAATCCTCTCCTGTTGCCCCCGGCATTCCCCCGGCAAGACCCCAGGGTCGGTTCCGCCGTCTCTCCCCAATCAGAGAGACCGATGCGGGGGTCAGGAACTCGATCTCGCGCTCGATGCCCTCACCGCCCGGATAGCGTCCCAGACCGCCGCTCCCGGTGCGGAGGCCGTACCCAACCACGCGAAACGGGTAGTGAGCTTCCAGCGACTCGATCGGTGTGTTCTTTGTGTTCGTCATGCCGGTGTGGATCCCGGATTGACCGGCGCGCCCCGGACGCCCTCCCTGACCGCCACCAAGGGTCTCGTAGTACGCAAACTCGTCGTTCCCGATGAGGACGTTGTTCATGGTCCCCTGGCTGGCGGCAGGCACCAGATCTGGGGCGGCCTTGGCAAGCGCCCCGAGCAGAGTGTCGGCAATGCGTTGGCTGGTCTCAACGTTGCCAGCGGCAACAGCGGCCGGCGGGTTTGCGTTGACCAGCGAGCCGGCGGGAGCGGACAAACCCATGGGTCGGTAGCAGCCCCCGTTGGCTGGGATCGTGGGATCAGTGGCGACCCGCACCGCGTAGTAGAGACATGACCGGGTGACAGCATCGACCGCATTGATATTGCCGGCGATCTGTTCGTGGGTGCCGGCGAAATCGGCAATGAGCTCAGACCCGTCGATGGTGACCGCGGCATGGATCGGCAGGTCATCGCCTCGCCATTCCATGTAGTCGGTGAATTCGAAACGGCCGTTGGGCAGCGCGGCAACCGCCGATCGCATCCGCCGTTCCCCATAGTCCAAGAGCGCGGCAACAATCGATTGATAGCGCTCGGGACCTTCGGCATCGGCAAGTTGCGAGATGCGAAGGGCCCCGGCCTCATTGGCGCCGAGCTGTGCCGACAGATCACCAAGACGCTCGGCGGGAGTTCGAGTCGCCTCCAAGAACGGTTCGACAAAACTGTCCAGCCATACGCCCTTGTACACAGCCGGTGTCGGTGCGACCCGGTGCCCCTCCTGGTCAACATCGATGGCATGAGCCGGCATCGACCCTGGTGCTTCTCCGCCGACATCGGCATGGTGGGCGCGGTTGGCAACCCAGCCGATCAGCACTCCATCGCGGTGTACGGGCCGCACCAGGGTGAGGTCGTTGAGATGAGTGCCGCCGTGATAGGGATCGTTAACGGCGTATTGCGTGCTCGGCTCCATCCGATCGCCAAACGTGTCCAGCACCGCGGCAACCGAAGCCGGCATCGAACCGAGGTGAACCGGGATGTGTTCGGCTTGGGCGAGCATCTCTCCTGAAGGGACAAACACCGCTGCCGAGCAGTCGGCCCGTTCCTTGATGTTTGGCGAGTAAGCCGTGCGTCGCAGCACAACCCCCATCTCTGTGGCGATTGCCGCCAATCGATTGCGAGCAACCTCGAGAGTGATCGGATCTACGGTCACCACTCCACCTCCAGCGCTCCGCTGGCATGGACCACTGCCCGTTCTCCGGGAGCCAGATACGTTGTAGCTTCCGCCTCTTCGACGATGGCGGGCCCGACGATTTCCATCCCGGTACCGAGAGCGGTGCGATTCACCACCCGAGCCGTCAACTCCTCGGAGTCCGTCAAGACTTGGCGCGGAGGTCGCTCCAGCTCTCCCCGTGGTCCGACCTCGGGGAGGTCCGACCACTGCAGCAGCGGCTGCCCAACACTCTCGGCACGAACGGTCACGACCTCGACCGGATCATTGCGTCGGGCAAACCCGTTGCGTTCCAGGTGCATTTCATGGAAGCGATCTACCAGCGCCCCCCATCCCTCGCCCTGGGCATACTGCACCGTGGTCTCGTGGGATTGGCCGTGGTAGCGGACATCGGCGAATGCCGTCGTCGCTTCTACCGACGCCCGACCAGCCCGCAGCCTCCGCTCGGCGCCTTCGATGACTTCCGCAATCTCGGTGTCGAGACGGCCACCGTCTTCGAGGAGGTTCGAGCGAGCTGCATCGGCTCGTGGTGGGCTCAGCAGCAGACCGAGCGCCGAGAACACCCCGGCAAATGGCGGGATGATCACACCGGCCATGTCGAGACGGCGTGCCAGCGCCGTGGCGTGAAGACCCCCAGCTCCCCCGAACGCGACGAGATACCCCGACCGGGGATCGGCGCCCTGCTCAATCGACACTGCCCTGATTGCCCCCGCCATGATCTCTTCGACAACCGTCGCTATACCAAGGGCGGTCGCGGCAGCACTCAACCCGAGCTCATCGCCGACCGCCCGCAGAGCAGTGTCCGCCAGCGCACTCTGAACACTCAGGGAACCGGCGAGGATTCCTGTCGGATTGATCCGGCCGAGCGCGACGTTGGCATCGGTGACCGCAGGCTCGACACCACCGTGCCCGTAGCAAGCGGGTCCAGGAGTGGCACCTGACGATCGGGGACCTACCCGCAACGATCCACCGTCATCAACCCACGCGATGGAACCACCCCCCGCCCCAACGGTGTGAATCGCCACCGACGGCATCCGGCACGGGTAGCCGGCAACCGGTCGCTCGTACAGCACTTCGGGCCGGCCGTTCTCGATACGACAGACATCGGTCGATGTGCCTCCCATGTCAAACGAAACCAACCGATCCCGACCCAACACTTCACCCATCGCACCGGCCGCAACCACACCCGCCGCCGGCCCCGACAGCAGAATTGACGCGGGCAGACGCGAGGCCTGGGCGATGGGGATCAGGCCACCCGACGATCGCATTACCTCGATGTCGGAAGGAAGACCGGCGTCTTCTGCCCTTCCGGCGAGCCCGTCCAGATAGCGTCGGGTTTCCGGCGACAGATATGCGTTGAGGATCGTCGTTGAGGTGCGCTCGAATTCACGAAACTCGGGAGCCACGTCGCTTGACAGAGACACGGAGAGGTGCGGCCAGCGTTGCGCAATCGCATCGGCCAATTCCTGTTCGGCAGCAGCGTTCTCGAATCCGTAGAGAAGAGATATGGCAACTGCTTCAACCTCGCCAGGCAGCCCGTCGAGATCGACGCTCGTTGCCGCCTCAAACCGGTGACGGCGTTCGACCAGCGGGACCGGTCTATCCGCAAAGCTGTCATAGAGCGAAGGGCGATCCTGGCGACCGATTTCGATCACATCTTTGAAGCCGGGACTCGTCACCAATGCGGTCACTGCACCGCGACGTTCGAGCAAGCCATTGGTGGCAACCGTCGTGCCGTGTAAGAACCGGCTCGGATTCCCGCCGAGGGTCCGGGCCCCCGCAACCACGCCGACACTCTGATCCGCGGTCGTCGACGCAACCTTTCCCGTCTGCACCTGCGCACCATCCCAGCCCACCAGATCGGTGAAGGTGCCGCCCACATCCACCGCCAATGCGCCTGGGGATCGGGATTGCTTCATGTACCATCACCACCAGTCGCAAGTGAGGTATCGATGTCGGTAACAGTCAGCTCTACACCCAACCCCAACGCAGTGAAGTTCACCGTTGGCGTTGACGTCGGCGGGCCGACCACCTTCGTGCCCAGCCAACCAACAGACGACCCGCTCGGCCAAGCGTTGCTCGGCCTGCCCGGTGTCGCCAGTGTCTTCATGAGCGCTGATTTCGTCACGTTGAACAAGTTACCCGACGCCAGCTGGGAACCCGTTATCGGACCCGCTACCGAGATCCTCGAGTCCCACTTCTCCGACTAGTCGACCAGCAGCGCTCCGTCGGTGAGGGTCCACTTGATCTGGGTGGTCTCGACGGCAAAGTCTTCGTCGTGAGTCACTACAACCATCGCTCCCGGATAGCCGGCGAGCGCCGCCTCGAGACGCTCGATGGAGGGCAGGTCGAGATGGTTGGTCGGCTCATCGAGCAGCAATACCCATGCGCTGCGCCCCAAGCCGGTCGCGATGAGGAGCTTGCGGGCCTCACCGGGCGATGGCAGGTCGGTCGCGAGTACCCGCTTCGGGTCGGAGCCGAGCACGCCAACGATGCCCAGGACCCTCCCTCTGGTGACCGGGTCGAGAGAGCGGACCTCGAGGACGAGATCCCTGGTCTGTTGCTCGCTGAGTTCCTGCGGCACGTGAAGGATCCGGTGTTGCTCGAGGGTGGCGGTCTCGAGAAGTGCAGCGAGCAGCGTTGACTTGCCGGCCCCATTGGGGCCGGCAAGCCGCACGCGGTCACTGCGGTCCACCCCGACATTGATCTGATCGACCAGGGTGTGACCGCTAACCGTGAGCGCACCCGTGTACGAAAGCAGCCGGGAGCGGCGTGCCGGCTCGTACTCAAAGTACAGATTTCCTCCGAGGCTGCGGCCAACGTCGTAGCCACTGGCGGTCTCCTGAAGCCGGGCCGCTTCGTCGCGGAGAAGGCTCATCTCATGCGAGCCTTGCTTCTGGCCGCCTTCGAACCGACCCTTCTTCTCCATCGAGCGGGCATCCTTGTCCTTGATTCCCGCCTGACGGAGTTCACGTTTATGGCGGGCAGCTTTGGTGGCGGACGCTCGTCTCTTGTCGGCGAGTCTCCTTTGCACCTTCTTCTGTTCGGTGCGGACCCGCTGGTAGGCATCAATCTCCTGCTGCTCGAGTTCCTCCCACGCAGCCCGCGCTGTCTCGTACCCGCCCTGCCACATCGTGAGCGATCCGCGGTTAATCCGAAGAGTCCGCCGACAGAGCCTCGTGAGCACGGTGCGGTCATGGGAAACGACGATGCCGGTGCCGCGATAGCTCCGCAGCGCTCTCAACAGCAGGTCGCGGGCAGCCGCATCGAGGTGGTTCGTCGGTTCGTCGAGGAGCAGTATGTCGGGACGTTGGTAGAGGGCACCACCGACTTGCCACCGCTTACGTTCCCCAGGGGACAGCGTCGACCAGCGATCCAGATCGTCGTGATTCAGATCGAGTCTGCCCAGCAGAGCCTGCGCTTCACCGTCCCACGCTGCTGCCAGCGCCTCGATATTGACGTCAACAGTGTCTGCGGTCTGCGGGCAGTGGACGATCAGCCCCTGGGGTGGGTCCAGCACTACAACACCGGCGTCTGCCGTAAGCGTGCCATCGACAAGGCGGAGCACCGTGGTCTTGCCAGCACCGTTGATACCAACGACACCAGTCCATCCGTCTCCAATGGAACAGCTGACATCGGCGAGGATCGGCACCGCGGCGGTATATGAGAAAGAAAGGTCTCGGAAATGGACGGCTGACATGGCTCTCCTAGGAACAGCGGCGCATACTGGCGCCGGTGAGGTGTGATTCCTGGAGCTACTTGCGCATCCTGACCTTTGCTCGACCCGCTAAATGTAACAGTTCGGGGTCACCGCGACTACGCAACCAGAGGCTGCGGTTGAATCCGGCGGTGACGCATGAGACTGTGCGCTGAGTAGATGGCCAAACCCGCCCAAACCAGCACAAACCCGATCAATTCATCTCTCGTCACCACTTCGTCATAAATGAAGACGCCGAGCAGAAACTGCATCGTCGGAGCGATGTACTGCAACAGACCGATGGTCGACAACCTGATCCGACGGGCGGCAGCTCCGAACAAGGCAAGCGGAACCGCGGTCGCAACCCCTGTGAGAACCAGCAGGATGGAGATTTGCGGCCCGGCAGCTCCGAACGATCCCTCGCTACCGATGCCAACGAACGTCAGGAACACCAAGGCGGGTATTGAGATCAGCGCAACCTCGACAGTCAGGCTTTCAATCGGGCCGACGTCGGTCATCTGCTTCTTGAGGAGCGCATAGGCCGCAAAGGTGCTCGCCAGAACCAACGCGATCCACGGCAGCGTCCCCAGGCTGACCGTCATGTAACCGACGCCGAGCGCGGCAACCCCGACTGCAACCCACTGCACCGGCTCGAGTCGCTCTCGCAAGACAAGCACCCCAAGAACCACATTGAAGAGCGGGTTGATGAAGTATCCCAAGCTGCTCTCGACGATGTGGCCGTTGTTGACCGCCCATATGTAGGTGAGCCAGTTGACCGCCAGCAGTGACCCCGCCACGAGCAGCAGGCCAATCGCTCGACCCGACAGCCCGCAAATCCGGTTCTGCGAATGGCGGATCGCAACCATGGCCACGAGAAACACGACAGACCAGACCACACGGTGAGCCAGAATCTCCAGGGGATCGACCGTCGCCAGGGTCTTCCAAAAGATCGGAAGGATCCCCCACACCAGGTAGGCGCCGATCCCAAGTGCAATGCCTCGATTCATCCGTGCATTCAAACAGCCACAGAGAACCGCGGCGCCAGATTGGCCTAGCCCGCGGCGGTATCCATTCCTTCGATGGCGGGCAATGCAACCGCCTCGGGGAGCTGCAGCAGCTTTGCGGTGCCGTCAACGTCGATACTCACCGCCACCGCCACAGCAGCGGCAGGCTCCCTGACAAACCCATCCTCGGTCCCGATCAGCAACCGATAGGCAACCTCGACCAGGTAGTCGCCCGGCGCCAGGGAATCGACGGCAAACGATTCAACCCACTCGACATACGACGAAGCAAGCCCCGGCACTTCCGCGTCGTGGGGCACCAGTTCGGCAATCCGCTCACCAATCGACTCGTCACCATCAACCGTGAAGTAGTCCCTTACAAACCACTCGGCATGCATCACTGCCAGGCGTTCTTCATCCTCGATACTGATCAGCATCAGGTCTGCCTCGGAGTACGTGGACGTAACAGGCAGCGTTTCTGGGGGAAGCGTCGTAGTGGTCGTTTCGGGAGGACTCCCGGTAGCGACGGGGACTGTCGCCGTTGGCTCCACGGTAAGCGGGGTAGGGCTCTCTCGACCCAACAGCACGCTGGCGGCAAGGACGCCGGCAACAACCGCCAGCAGTCCAACCGCGGTCAGCGCACCGATTCGCAGCCGTGGGTCGGGCCGCTTCGCCGCCAACGCCGCCCACGGGATGTGTTCCATCTCTTCAAATTCGGGTTCATCGGTCATGGCTCGAACGTACGGATTTGGCGACGTCAATTCAATAGGTCCGTAGCTGCCGCCTTGCGGCAGCCGAGCACCGCCCAACTGTCTAGCCGCCGATATAGCTCATCTCGACCTTGGGTAGATCAACGGTCGCTTCCGAACGCAATTCGCTGTAGCGATCCGTGCGCTGCGTCCAGAGATCGGTGATCATCTGCTTGAGGTCATCATCGGTCGCACCCGCCCGCAACGGAGCCCGAAAATCAATCCCGCCGACGGCGAACAGACATGTGTAGAGGACTCCTTCGGCCGACAGCCTCGCTCTTGTGCAGTCGCCGCAGAAGGGCTGCGAGATAGAGGTGATGACACCGATCTCGCCCGAACCATCCTTGTAACGCCAGCGTCCGGCGACTTCACCGGCGTAGTTGGGGTCAACGGGCTCTATCGGGTACTTGGCGGCGATCGTCTCCAGGATTTCCTGAGCCGGAACCACGTCATCGAGCCGCCACCCGTTGGAGCGCCCCACGTCCATGAACTCGATGAAGCGAACGATGTGTCCCGTTCCCTTGGAGTACTCCGCCATCGGCAACACGCCGTCGGCGTTGACCCCTCGCTTCACCACCATGTTGATCTTGATCGGCGTCAGCCCGGCGGCCGCGGCGGCTTCGATGCCACCAAGCACGTCCGTGACCGGAAAGTCCACATCGTTCATTGTGGCGAACACTTCCGGGTCCATCGAGTCGAGGCTGACGGTGACTCTGCGCAAGCCTGCGTCGGCAAGACCCTGCGCCTTGCGGGACAGCAGCGACCCATTCGTAGTCAAGGTGAGGTCTTGCAGCTCGAGCGCGGAGAGCTCCGCAATCAGTTCCTCGACCCCCTTGCGCAACAGCGGCTCTCCGCCGGTGATTCGCACCTTCTCGACCCCGAGGTCCTGAAATACGCCTGTCAGCCGAGTGATCTCCTCGAACGACAACAGCAGTTCTCTTTGCAGAAACTCGTACTCACGATTGAAGATCTCGCGCGGCATGCAATAGCGGCACCGGAAATTGCATCGATCGGTGATCGAGATTCGGAGGTCGTGCAGGCTTCGGCCGCGAGTGTCAGCGAGGTTCATGGGTGCGGCCAGACTACCCAGCCCCACATGCCCCCAATGCCGTTGCCGCTCAGATAGCAACCGAGCCCCAATACCCTTCTCTGTATGAGTAGAGCCATCACAGTGTGGCTGGATGACGAGGCAGACCTAGCGCTCTCTCAAATCGAGGCGAGTGGCCCAGGCGAGTCGGCGGCCGTGTGCAAAGCCATCATCGAGGCAGCAGCGCATACGAAACTCCACAGGAAAGTGACCGACGCCGACACGTTGGAAAGAGCCCTCGACAAGAGCCACGAGCTCGTCGCCCGTATCCTCACCACAGAACGTCCTCCGCGGTAACCGCCTCAGCGAAGCTTCAGGCTCGCGGGCGGAGTACGAGCGCGCTACCTTGACCTGGGTCAAGCAAAGGAGCCGTCTGTGCAGTTCGATCTTCCACTTGCGGAGCTCGAGAGGTACCAGCCCGATGTTGCCGAACCAGAGGACTTCGATGACTTCTGGGATTCTCAGCTGGCTGAGGTTGGCTTCTTCGCCATCGATGCCAACTACGAGCAGATCGATAGCCCGCTCCGCACCGTTGATGTGTTCGACGTCACCTTCTGTGGTCACGGCAACAACCCGATCCGGGGCTGGTTGCTGCTCCCCCGCCACCGCAACGAGCCCCTGCCGACGATCGTCGAGTACATCGGGTACGGCGGCGGTCGCGGACTGCCCCACGAGTCCCTGGTCTGGAGCGCCGCCGGCTACGCCCATTTCATCATGGACACCCGCGGCCAAGGCTCCAGTTGGTCCACAGGCGCCAGTCCCGATCCCGGTGACCCGGGCGATCCAAGCGCACCCGGTTATCTGACCAAAGGGATTCAGGATCCCAATACCTACTACTACGTACGGCTCTATGTCGATGCGGTGCGGGCGGTCGAGGCCGCCGCCAGCCACCCAGCCGTCGACTCAACCAGGATCGCAGTGGCCGGGGCCAGCCAGGGCGGTGGGCTCGCCATCGCTGCTGCTCACCTAGCAACCGGAGTCAAGGCAGCGATGCCCGACGTTCCCTTCCTCGCCCACTTCGAGAGAGCACTCCAGATAACCGACGCGACTCCCTATGCAGAGCTCGCCGAGTACTGCAGGACCCATCGCGATCAGGTCGAGCGTGCGTTTAGGACTCTGTCGTATGTCGATGTCGTGAATCACGCAAGGCGCAGCCAAGTCGCAGCCCTGTTTTCGGTCGGTCTTGCCGATGCCGTGACACCTCCGTCAACGGTGTTCGCCGCCTACAACTGGTACCCGGGAGACAAGTCCATCGAGATCTACCCCTACAACGGTCACGAAGGGGGCGGTGCCCACCATTTTGAGGCAAAGCTGGGATTCGCAGCACGGCAGCTGGGCTCCAGCTAGCGAGACAACTCGATGAATTCTGATCTGGTGCGGGGGTCGCTCTTGAAGGTACCCCGCATGGCGCTGGTCACCGTCGAGCTGTCCTGCTTCTGGACGCCTCTCATCATCATGCAGAGATGTTGACCTTCGATCACGACGCCAACCCCATGAGGGCTGAGGATCTCAGAGATGGCATCGGCCACCTGGTTGGTCAGTCGCTCCTGAACCTGGAGCCTTCGTGCGTAGAGATCGACAACCCTGGCCACCTTCGAAAGACCAATGATCTTTCCTTTGGGTAGGTAGGCAACCGCGGCCTTTCCAAAGAAGGGAAGCATGTGGTGTTCGCACATCGAATAGAACTCGATGTCTTTGACCAGCACCATTTCATCGGCACCCTCCGCATCGAACACGGCGTTGTTGACCACCTCGCTCAGCGACGTCGAGTAGCCATTGGTTAGGAAGTCGAGGGCCTTGGCCACTCGCAGCGGGGTCCGGACCAGACCTTCCCGATCAGGGTTCTCGCCAATCTCGAGCAGTTCGGCACGGATGATCGACTCCAGTTGCGGGGCGTAGACATCCCCTGTCTGATCGAACTCGTCGGGTCCGCGCGACTCGTACGGTGTCGCCAACGTGATGGATGTGACCGGGCGGACCGCCTCTGTCGCTGCGTCGACTCCCAGCATGAGGTCGTACGCTGTCTTGCCGGTGACAGGATCGGTCCAGGTGGGGGCAACATCGGCGATCGGTATCGCAACGTGCGGTGCTTCTGAGGTTGCGGGGTCGGGAAGCTGCCAGTCATCGAACTCGGCAACCATGGAACCGTAGTAGGCGACATCGAGATCAATCGTGCGCGGGGCGTTCTTGTCCTCGCTGCGCTCCCGGCCCAACACTTCCTCGATCTGACGCAGAGCACTTCGCAGCTCTTGTGGGTCTAGATCGGTGCAGGCAAGCAGCGCCGCGTTGAAGAAATCGGGTGCGCTCTCGGGACCACCCACCGGAGCGCTCTCAAAGAAGCGGCTGACTTTCCTCACCTCTATCCGACGATGCCGACGCAACAGCCGTATCGCCTCAGGAAGGTGACGCTCTTTCTCGATATTGGAGCCAAGCGAGATGATGGTCTCCACGAATGCTTCACTCATGTCTTCTCCTCCGGGCTTGGCGCTTCGCGGCGGTGCCGGCGGATAGTGATGCCAACCGATCGGGCGTGACGAAGCGCACCGGGCTTCTCTACGGTCATTTCTGCCTGCATGATTCGAGGTTCCATGGAAAAACAGATGTCGACAAGCTCTTGGACCAACCGTTCCACCAGCATCGGCTTCCCACCCTGGATGTGGGTAATGAGCGCTTTCGTAACCGTTCGGTAATTGACTGCGTCGTCAATTGCGTCGCTCACCGCCGCCGGCCGAGTGTCGGCCCAGAGGATCGCGTTGACAAGGATCTCCTGCTCATTGATTCGTTCGTCGGGGTTGATGCCGATGATGCCGAATATGCTCAGATCTTTGATGAGGATTCTGTCGAGTTCCATATATCCACAGTAGAGGCGTTGGCGTCACGGCAGCTACGTCCGGTATGGGTACTCCAACCAAGCGCAGCTTGGCCCCATTCCCACAAACCAGCCAATTCGACTGTTCTCCGAGAGCATTATCAGCGACGAACACAGGGGGAACTGGAGCAGGGTTCCCGTTCGTCGATCTCGAATTCAACCCGAATCAGAACGGATCCGGCGCCCCGGGATGCAGCTTCTTGTAGAGATCAACTGCTTCTTCCAGGTAGTTGACCCCACAGACCAGTGCAACACTCGAATAGGCAGAGCATTCGCCCGTCTTCACATAGGCAAACGCCGTGCCGGCCATTTCGGCCATCAGATCCAGGTGGGGCTTGGCGTCCGGGTCAACTGGCAGTCGGGATACCACGTCTTGGTAGACATCGGGGTTCCAGTCCTCGAATTCCGTGGCAACGGTGGCGGCCTCAATGACCAATTCCTGCTTCACCGCTTCGACTACCTGCGCCATGGTGGGCACGCCACATGTGATGGCCAAGTCGAGACGTGTGGTTGTCGGGGGAATGCGCAAACCAGCGTCGGCGAGCACTATCACGTCACCGTGACCGGCCGCGGCGATAAGATCGAGGAGTTCGGGGTGGAGGATGCCATTTTGCTTCATTGCGGTTCTCCGTTCTCGCTTCTCGGCGATCAACTTGCACAATTGTGCCGGGCTGGACAAATGCTCGCAAGGCGATGATACTTCCTGCCAATGGAGGAGAACAAAAACCGTCGGGAGCTAGCAATAAGGGCCTCGTGGCTCTACCACGAACGCGGCTTCAACCAGCAAGCCGTGGCAGATCGCCTCGGAATCTCACGCTCCACAATCAGTCGTCTACTCGCTGATGCCGAGAGGGAAGGCATCGTAAGGGTCATTGTCACCGAACCTCTCCCCGAGACGGCGCAGCTTGCCGAGGACCTGATCGAGAAATACCAGCTGGAGGGGGCAACCGTCGAGCTAGCGCTCGAGGATGAGAACCCGAGGGATGCCGCTGCAACTGCGATGGCACGCCGGCTCGAATCCATGGTTTCGGCTGGACCAGTGACTATCGCCGCCGGCTGGGGCCGCACCTTGGGGAGGGCCGCTCAGACCGCCCGGAGCCTGCACACGACCGGGGTGGTCCTGGTTGACGCTTTTGGCCACACGACCACCGCAGATATCGCCCCTGCGGTCGAGGTCACCAACAACCTCGGCATCAAATACGGCGCCAAGGTGATGCATATCCCCTCCCCTGGGTTCGCTCCGAACGCCGAGATCGGTGGCAACTTCTACGACTCTGAACCTGTAGCCACTGCCCTCGAGCGGGCCAGGACTGCCGATGCGGTGCTGGTCGCAGTGGGAGTTGTTGGGCCAGAGTCCTTGCTCGTTGATGCGGGCTACATGAGCGCTGCCGCGATGGATCGGGTTATAGCCGCCGGTGGGGTGGGCGAGGTCTTCGGACTCTATTTCGATGCGGAAGGCAATGCGGTTGAACCGGAAACCCTCTACCCGATCTCGCTGTCGCTCGACGACTTGCGGGCCTCACGCAGGGTGATTGCGGCAGCCGGAGGACGTGACAAGACAATGGCCGTGAAGGGTGCCATCGCCGCCGGTATCGTCGATGAGCTGGCCATTGATCACACCCTCGCCGAAGCCTTGCTCGAATGACCATCGGCCCGGCCCCGAGTTCTGCAAAGCAGAACTCGCAAGCTGCCCGCAGGGCAGCCGTCAGGCCAAGTAGCGTGCTCGCACTGCGAGGTTCTGGCGTACTTCTGTGATGATGTCCTCGTAGAACTCCTTACGAAGTGCTGATTCCGTAGTGGCATAAACGCTGAAGTACACGACAGCGAACGCCGCGAGGAAACCGGAGACACGAAGCAGTTCCGCCGTGAGCTCGATGTCGATACCAAATAGAGTCGTCTCCCAGAGCTCTGTCGGCGGCAGTGTCGTCCACAGCGTCACCGTCTCGGGTTGAATGATCAGTAGACCGAGGCCAACGAAGAACACCCCGATCAGCGTGCTGACAATCACCAGCCGAAAGCTCTGGCTGATGAACACGAGCAACCATAAGTTGCCTCGCTCCCTCCGTGACAGCGGGGGCGATACCGGGGCTTCGCGCCCCTCGATCACGGGCCCAGGGGCGTCGTCGCACAGCTGCTGGATCTCGTCCCACGAAGAGAATCGATTCAGGTCCCGAATCTCGCGTGGCACCTGAGTACCCAAAAAGACACCGCTTAGGACCGCAAACAACGCACCAACGGCAACCAGCAGCGAAGTGTCAAGCAACCCAGCTGACTGCCACGCCTCGGCGTTGATGAACAGGAACATAAAACCGATGAGAAGCAGTGGCAGAGCCCTCGTCAACAGACGCAGCGTCTGGCCGAGGGAATGTACGAGTTGCGCCGCCACCCACCATGAGATAGCGATCAAGCCAAAGCTGGTGACGGCATAGACCAGGCCAAGGGTGGCAGCTTGGATCGCCAGCGTGATCAGGACTCCCGACCAATCCCAGCCGAAGATGATGGGGAGCAGCGCAGGTACGACCAGGAAGACAGCAATCTCGACAGCGCCGACCCGCTCAGGGCGTCGTAGCAATGGACGGATCCCACGGAGGCGGTTGATAACGGCCCATGCGGCGATCAGGAACAGCAGACCACAGAAGCTCGCCGCGACAATACCCCACGCCGGCCAGTCGAGATCAACTGCGCTTATCGAGCTGAACAGGAAGAACAGAACTAGCGCAGGCAAGGCGCGAGTAAGCACGTCCTCGCTGGCGTTGTATGACTCGATGAATTGAGGTACGCCTCGATCCACAAACCAATGCTCGGTATCGCTACGGACGTTGCTTGTAGTTTCCACTGCCCAAGATTATTGCAGCAGCCCAGCGACCGTTGTCTCGGCACTCACGCCCCCGAGTCTGCAAAGCAGAACTTGCAGGCTGTCCGCAGGGCAGCCGACTATCCAGATACGGCGGTCCTGAATCCGGCAGCGGTCTTGACTAGATCGTCACCGCGGTGAAGATCACCACCGATCAGTAGGGCGACATCATTGCCGTAGAACTCCTTGATCTCGACAACCCGGTCGAGCGTCATTCCGCCACCAGGTGACGGGAAGGCCGGCGTGATTGCCCCGAGCGGTTCAACCAGAGCTCTGGCAACGTCCTTGCATTCGGTTCTGGTGAAGCTGAACCGGCCCCCGTAGTTGGGGAACACCGACAGGTCGGCCCCAGCCAGCCTCATCAGAGTCCCATAAAGCCTGCCATGAGCGATGCCGTTCTCCGGCGAGGCTGAATAGGACCCGAGGAATGCGGGATGACCCATGATCGGGACCGCCACGTCCTCTTGCGAGGAGACGTGTCGCATATGGTCGAAACCGGTAATACCGGGCAGGACCAGGAGCCCACCGGCTCCGGCGTCGATGGCGGCCCGAACTCGCTCATCGAGCAGGTGATAGGGAGCATTCACACTTGGCATGTAGATGGCCTTGCCACCCGTCTCCTCGTTTGCCTTGGCCACAGCTTCAGAGCACCGGCTCACCCTCTCGACAAATGGAGCAAAGGGCTGGTTGGCGAGGCTGTGATCATCTTTGATCATGTCCATGCCGCCTTTCGCCAACTCATATACGGTCTGCGCAAAGCGTTCCGACGATAGACCCATCGGCTTGATTGCGGTCGCAAGCAGCGGCCGGTCCGGAGCATCGAACATCTCTCGCAAGCCGGCGATCCCGAATCGGGGCCCCACAAATCGAGCCAATAGCGACTCCGGGAAACTGAAGTCGACGAGGCGGATCCCCGGCAGCAACGCACTGTTACCCCAGAGGACATTCAAGAGTTGGGGCAGCTCGTATCCGGTCGTCTCGACCGCGTAGCTAACCGTCGCTCGCACCTGACCGCTGTCGACAACATCAATCGACTCGACGCGCCCAACGATCTCCCTTTGGATGTCGTCGTCTGGGACCAGGTCGGCGGGGAACTCGATGGTTTGCTCAACGCGGAGCGCATTGACCCGAGACTCAGCCTCAGTCACGTCGCCGAAGAAGTCGTAGACCGCCATGATCCGGTCCCCCGACAACGACAGAGTTGTTGGCTCGATCACTACAGCGCCTCCGCTTTGGCGAGGCTGTGGACGGCTTCGATACGCACCGCATCGAGGTCCGGCTCCGTGATACCGGTGGCCCGGCCGGTCAGCTTCTCAACGGCCCGCACCAGCGCCGGTGCATCCAACCCATATTCCTTCATCAGGTACGCCTGGCTGGCACCGTGGGCGTATGTGTCCTGTAGACCAAGCCGCACCAGCTTCTTGCCAATGGCGTTCTCCGCCATCAACTCAGCAACAGCCGACCCGAGACCGCCGATGATGGTGTGATTCTCGAGTGTGATCACACCGTGGCGAGCCCCGAGGATTGCGTCGAGCACGACCGGGTCGCCAAATGGCTTGTGAGTTGAAACGTGAAGATGCTTCATCCCCACGCCGGCCGCCGCCAGCGGGGCGGCCGCTCGGACTGCCTCTTCGGTGGTGATTCCGGCAGTGAGGACAGTGACATCGTCTCCCTCGCTCAGTACACGGACCTCGTCGAGTCGCATCGGTTCAGCCTTGGGGAACAAGCGGGGCACTTCACCGCGCAACATCCTGATGTAAACCGGGCCGTCGACCGAATGTGCCACATCGAGAACGCTCTCGACCTCGGTGGCGTCACCGGTCTCGAGGACCGTCATGTTGGGAGTTGCCCGCATGATGGCGACGTCTTCGATGGCCTGGTGGGTCACCCCACCCGGAGTGGCTATCCCAGGCAGGAAAGCCACGAAACGCACCGGCAACTTCGGATAGGCGATCGACATCGCAAGCTGGTCGTACGGACGCCGATAGATGAAGACGGCGAACGTATGGATGAAGGGCGTATAACCCTCGCGCGCCAAGCCGGCGGCGAAGCTCATCATGTTCTGCTCAGCCATCTTCATGGGGAAGAAACGATCGGGATAGGTGTCCCGCCACTTGCCAACCTCACTCGAATTCGTCAGGTCGGCGGTAAGCACGACAACCTCAGGCTTGTCCTTGCTCCACTCGATGAAGTTTTCGACGTGTGGTCGTTTCACGATTTCCATGTCACTTCACCATCTCTTCGTATGCCGCCTGATACTGAGCTCTCTCATCTGGCGAGGTGAACCTCAGATAGTGCAACAGGGGAGCCCGTTCGCCAAACAACGGCAAGCCGCGAACTGGATCGGTGCGCGCAATCACGAAGTGTGGCTTGCCTGTCGACATCGTCATGGCTTCCTCGAGCGTGCCCAGATCGTGCCCGTTGCTCTCCACTGCACTAGCACCGAACACGCGGATCCGGTTGGTGAGTGGGTCTCCGGTTTCGATCTCGTCGATACATCCGTCGCACTGCTGGCCGTTGGCGTCGACGATTACCCGCAAGTTGTCGAGTTCAAACCGTGCGGCTGATTCGATGGCTTCCCAGGTTTGGCCCTCCTGGAATTCCCCGTCGGACATCATCACCCACACGTCCCCGGTGTCGCCGCGCAACTTGCGGGCAAGTGCGATGCCACCGGCCTGACTGAGCGCCTGACCCAGCGATCCGGTGGTTGTCTCGACACCGGGCGAGTGTTCGCCTCCGATCATTTCGACAGTGCTGCCATCTTCGTTGAAGTGGTCAAGACCGCTCTCCGCCAATCGCCCGACCTCGATGAGCGCGGCGTAGAGCGCAAGCGCATAGTGAGCGGGCGAGAAGATGAAGCGATCGAATTGGGATTCCTTGGCGCCGTTGTAGTCACCGCCACTGAAGAACTCATGGCCAGGGGCACCGGGAACGCCGCCGAACTTGCGTGGTTCCAGCGGGGCAATGCTCGGGCCAAGGCGCAAGACTCGGGAGTAGAGCATCGCAAACATCTCAGCCGAGGAACATGCTTGGCTCATGTATCCGCCGTTGTTGCTCAACACATGTTCGAGGACCCGACGCCGAATACCATCGGCGATCTCTTGGGTCTGATCCTGCCAGTCGTTCACGAAACATCTCCTTTCTTGAAGGCGTCGCTTATCGACTCCTCAAACGGCGGCTTCAAAACACCAACCTCGGTGATGATTGCCGTGATTAGCTTCCCAGGGGTGACGTCAAAGGCGGGGTTCCACACCGAAATGTCCTGTGGCGCAGTGGGTTCGGAGCGCCACGATGTCATCTCGTGGTTGGGACGCAGCTCGATTTCGATCTCGGCGCCGGTCGCTATTGATGTATCAAACGTCGACAGTGGGGCGGCTACGTAGAACGGGATTCCCGCATAGTGGGCGTTGACGGCGTGAGTGAACGTGCCGATCTTGTTTGCGGTGTCTCCGTTGGCGGCGATCCGGTCGGCGCCAACGATCACTGCCTCGACCCGGCCCTCTGCCATCGCCGTTGCACTAGAGCCGTCCGGCATCAAAGTGACATCGATGCCGGCGTCTTGCAGCTCCCAAGTGGTGAGGCGGGCACCCTGCAGCAGCGGCCGGGTTTCGGATGCATATACCTTCACAGGTTCCCCCGAGGCTGCTTTGGCGTAGATCACCCCAAGGGCGGTCCCCCATCCCGCGGTGGCGAGACGACCCGTGTTGCAGTGCGTCATGATGTTGTTGATACCGGCGAGTTCCTTCATACCGAACAGACCCATCTGGGTGCACGCATCGCGATCCTCACTCGTGATCAACTGGGCCTCGTTGAGGACCAGGCTGCGAATCGCAGCCACATCGGACCCTTTGCCGGCTGCGTCACGAACTCGGCTCACCGCCCAGCTGAGGTTGACGGCGGTCGGGCGGGCATTCCCGATGGTTTCGACAAGATCATCCAGGACAGCCAGGGCGGCGGGCCGGTCGGCGGGTTGCCGTTCGTCCAAACCAACAACCATCCCGAATGCGCCGCAACTGCCGATTGATGGTGCGCCGCGCACCGCCAGCCGGTAGATCACATCAACGACTTCCTCGACCGATCGCAGTTCGGCAATCGCCAGCTCGGCCGGAAGCTTGGTCTGGTCGATGATCTCAATGTGGTCGTCGACCCAGGTCACCGCCGGCCGCAGGTCGGCAAGAAATCCGTCGACCAGCGAAGCGTCGGTCACGATCCCAACACCTCTGCAGCCTTCGCATCGAAGACGGCACCCATGGCCGCGACGGATCCGAGAGAGTCGCGTTCCCTGATCCAGGTGCTTGCGGTGCGCAGCACGATGGTGGCGGCCTTGACATGCTCGTCATGAGGCAACTCCTGGATATCAGTTACCTTGGCAAGTCCGATGATGCGCCGGTTGGCTTTGCAGCCGGCGTATCCGATCGTGTCACGTGCAACCTGGTCGAGCCACTCCTCGAGGAAGCCGTCGGTCCAAGTCTTGTCAAGCCGGGTCGGCCAGAGCCGTCGCATCTCTGCCTCAAAGGCATCCCACGTTTCGACAGCCATCTCGGCAAGCCACTGCTGATACTCGGCGGGACGGTTGAGTACGATTGCTCGCGCTTGTGCGGCCAGGTAGTTCCCAATTAGAGCGCCGAGATCGAACCCAACCGGGCCGTAGTAACAGAACTCAGGATCGATAACCCGACACTGAGCACCGGTCGCGGTGTGCTTGACCATGACAGATCCAGAGTGCAGGTCGCCGTGCAGCAGCGCCTCGCCGGCAGTCATGAAGCGATACTTCAGCGATCCCGCCTCGGCAAGCAGCCGGGTGTCGGCGCGCATCGCGTCCACCTCGGGGATCAGCTCATCGACGTAGCTGTTGTTGTCGGCCTCGATGTAGGGCTCGGTGAAGACGAGGTCTTCCGTGATCTTGCATAGCTCGGGGTTGATCGCATCGGCGAGAAGCTGCTTCGCCTCGAGCTGATCAACCGAGAAGAACGACGTGCTGAAGGCGTTGGCGGCAACGAAGCGGCCGAGATCTGCGCCGACTCCTGGGTGGGCGTTGCCCAGGTTGAGCTGACTACGCCACATGTCCCAACCCATCAGATACTCCATGGCGAGGACGTAGTGCTCCCGATCCAGGTAGTACAGAGCAGGCACGAGTTCCGGCACGACCGCACCGGCAGCGCTGAGGCCACGGGCCTCCGCAAACACCCGCTCCGGGGTGAGCGGCCAACCTTCACCGACCAGACGCACGTAGGGAAGAGACTGCTTGAGGCAGATCCCGTCACCGTTGGCGTCTTTGCAGACGAAGACCAGATTGAGGTTGCCGTCGCCAACCTCAGAAACTTCGAGAGTGGCGGTGTCGACAATTCCCGCCAGTTGCGGGGTTCGGTCGATGTATGCCGGAACAGTCTGCGGTGTCAGAATCTCGTACTTTGGGGCCATTGCTGCTCCTCCGCTCTAGGCCGGATCGAGCGCGTGTGCACTCAACGGCGTGATCTGAATATCCATCCAGGGAAACAGTGGCAGCGAGCTGAGAACCTCATGGAGCTCCTCAAGACTGTCCACCCGATATAGGGCCATAACCGCCCGCCGTCCCGGAATCCTCCATATCCGACGAAGCTTGCCTGCGGCCACCAACTCCTCGCCACGAACCTTCTCCGCGGCTTTCACCTCGGCAAGTCGCACTGGATCCATGTCCGGAGAAATGTCCTGCTCGATGCGGGCGAGAAATTCCATGGCTACCGGCCCTCCGTATTCCCTGACTCGGGTTTTGGTCAATTTCGTTGTTGTAACGGTCGCCACCAGCGGGTTGCGACCAGTCCTATTCAGATCACTCGTTCGTTGCCACCATCAATGGGAACATGCGCACCGGTGATCGGTTGAAACACGTCTCCAAGCATGGTGGCGACGACTCGTCCGACAGCGGCACTTGTGATCTCGACACTCATCAGATTGCGCCGTTTGTACTCATCGATAGTCATGCCGTATCGATCAGCCCGTTCGGCAAGAAGCTCGGGTGTCCACAGCGCCGTATCGAACACGGCGTCTGGATGGACCGAGTTCACTCTGATCCCATCGTCCGCCCACTCAAGTGCGGCCACCCTGGCGATCTGATTGGCAGCGGTCTTCGATGCTGAGTAGGCGGATGCTCCCGGCCCGGGAGCGGCAACATTCTTTGAACCAATAACCACAACACGACCACCGCCCGGCGCTTGCAGGAGGAGAGGGTGCATCAGCGACAGAAGCTGAACCAGACTGTCAACGTTGACGGACATGGCGATACGCCAGGCGGTTGGGTCGTGTGCGGAGATTGGGGAGGATTCGGGGAAGAGGCCTGCGGAAGCAACCAACATGTCGACGCCGCCAAAGCGGGCGACGCCGGCGTCGAGTGCGGCAGCCGTTGCTTCCATCGAGGTGAGATCGCATGGGACGCCGAGGTACGCCGGGTGGTCAGTCATTTCGACGACATTGGGGGCGATGTCAAGACCGATCACTGCGGCGCCACGGTCGAGCAGTTCGAGGGCACATCCTCTTCCGATACCTGAGGCAGCTCCGGTAACAACCGCAACCTCCCCAGTGAACTCGCCGTCGTCGCGGACGCGATCGAGCTTGGCCTGCTCCAGTTCCCAGTACTCGAGGTTGAATATGTCTCTTGGCGATAGTGCTGAGTACCCGCCAAGACCTTCGGCTTGCTCAATGACGTTGATGATCTGCAGGTAGATGTCGCCTGCCGCCTCCTGGGCTGCCAAGTCGGGACCGACACTCAGCATCCCGAGTTCACTGTCGAGGATGACACGGGGTGCAGCATCGAGCATCCGCAAATCCCTACCAACCGAGTGCTCGTCGAAGTACGCCTCGTAGTCCTTGGCGTATGTTGCGACATCCCGCCCGATCATGGGAACCCGCTTCGTCCAAATGACATGGTCAGGGGTGGCTGGACCTTGCAGGGCGACGGCCTCCAGATCGGTGCGCTGGGCGAACGCCCAACTGGCTGGGTCGACGTGCCGCTGCACTACGACAGGCTTGCCGGCTATGGCAGAAAGCTCTTTGCGGAGTTTGGCGATCTCGGTGCGATCGATATAGCCGGGGCCTTCGGCAGGTTGTGGCGACCGGCCACCGACGGAGTTGCGAGCCAGGTAGGTCTCAGCCTCACTGACCAGTTCGACCATTCGGTGATAGGCATGGCGGGGAGTGTCACCAAACGTGAACACACCATGGTTCATCAGAATGACACCCTGTGTCCTGTCAGTCGCTTCGCGTTGGAACGCATTGGCTGCGGCAGTGGCGGCACCAAAGCCCGACATGGCGTACGGAACGACAACGACGCGGTCACCGTAGAGATCCCGTACTTTGTCTTCGCCACCGACTGTGTTGGCGATCGCAAGCAGAGCGTTGGGGTGGGCATGCTGGACCGCCTTGTCAGGGATCACCGCGTGGAGGATTGCCTCCACCGAAGGTGTCGGCGCCGACGGGTCCAACAGCGACCCGCGGAGCTCGTTGAACATCTCGGTGTCAGACAACTCGGAGAGCTCCACGAGCTTGCGCACCCGATCGAGACGCAGCGGCGCAAACCCTGCGACGTCGATATCGACCAGGTCGAACCCGCTGGCCTTCACATAAAGGACGTCGACCGCATCGCCATAAAGATCGGTTCCCGTGATCTTGACCGACGTGTTGCCACCACCGTGGAGAACGAGAGCTGTGTCGGCACCAAGCAGCCGCGAGCCGTAGACGCACTCGTCGAGCAGTCCTTCACAGGTCGCTGCTTGATCGTCATCCCACAGGTTCTGCATTACACCCTGCTCTTCGTTACTTGGCGTCAGCAAACTCCGGGTACAAACCCAGAATCGCTTCCTCACTTGCTTCGCAAATTCCACGCTCGGAAATGATCCCCGTCACATAACGACGTGGCGTCACATCAAAGCCAAAGTTGGCTGCATTGGATCCGGGGGCAGCGGTCTCGGGTTCAACGTGCTCCCCATTGAGATAGCCAGTCGCCCGTGTTACCTCGGTGCCGTCCCGTTCTTCGATCGGGATCTCCGCCACACCGTCGTGGAGCAGCGGGTCGAGAGTGCTGGAGGGCAACGCTGCATAGAACGGAACACCGTTCTCCTTGGCAACGACTGCCTTCATGTAGGTGCCGATCTTGTTGGCAACATCTCCGCTCACCGTCGTGCGGTCGCTACCAACGATCACAAAGTCCACCTTGCCGTGCTGGAGGAGATGACCGGCGCTGTTGTCGGCGATCACGGTGCAGGGGACCCCGGCCTGGCGCAGCTCCCACGCGGTGAGCCGCGCTCCCTGATTGCGTGGTCGAGTTTCGGAGACGTACACGTGGATTGGGATGCCTCGTTTGTGTGCGGCATACATCGGTGCTGTCGCCGTTCCGTGCTCGACAAAGGCAAGCCACCCGGCATTGCAGTGGGTCATGATGTTGACCGTTTCACCGGTGCGTTCATGGATCTCTTCGATGATGCCAAGCCCGTGCTGACCAATGGCGGCGCAGTAGGCAACGTCTTCGTCAGCAATGGTCTCGGCAAGGGCCTTTGCGGCCGCGATGCGTTCTTCGCCATCTTCAATGCCGAGGATCGCACCCAATTGCCGTTGCACGGCCCAAGTGAGGTTCACTGCAGTGGGTCGGCTCGCCTCGAGCTCAGCACCGGCTCTGCGCAACGATTCATCGGCGGTCGTCACATCCATGTGAGCCGTCGCAAGTGCGGCCAAGTACATGCCGTAGCCTGCGGACACGCCGATACAGCCTGCACCCCTTACAACCATGTCGGCGATGACTTGCGTCATCTCGCTGGAAGTACGGATGGGGACTTCCACATATTCAAACGGCAGAAGCCGCTGTTCGATCGCAACCACCACCGTCGGATCGTCGGAGTCGATCCAGATGGTGCGGCTGGCCGGTGTCATGCTCACAGCGGGACCGCCGCCACGAAGCGCTGCTTCCTTCTCGAGAGAGTGAACGAGAAGATCAGAGCAACAACAAGAACCAGACCCTTTACGACGTCCTGCCAGTAGTACTGGAAGTTCATCATCGTGGTACCGGTGAGAAGGATCCCAATGAGAATCGCGCCGAGTGCAGTACCGAAAGCATTCGGCTTGGCCGCACCCAGTACCGACGTACCGACAAGAGCCACCGCGACTGCATCGAGCAATAGCGAGTTCCCTGCGGAGATGTCGCCCTGGCCGATTCGGGACGCAAGGATCAAACCCGCAATCGATGCGTAGACACCCGACAGCATGTAGGCGAACGCCTTGTAGCGACCAACCCTGGCTCCGGCGAGACGAGCAGCCTCGGGATTGGAGCCAATGGCGTACATGACCCGACCCCACTTGGTACGAGACAGAAGGAACCAGGTAAGAACGGCCAGGACCGCAAAAATGATCACGGGATACGGAACAGGGCCCAACGAGCCACGATTGATCTCGAGGAAGCCGGGGGTGAACTTCCCTGGGGCCACGGTGCCATCGCGAAGGATCAGGCCTGAGGACACCGATTGGCCATCAACCGGCACCAGCTTCAACCCCTGTATCAGGAACATCGAGGCAAGGGTGGCGAGTAGATCCGGGATCTTCATCCACACGATCATGATCGCGTTCACCGCCCCGATAACGGCTCCGGCGACGATCACCGCGATAATCGCAACCGACCCTTGCTGGGCGTAGATGACCATGGTCATGGCTGCAACCGTCACCGACATCCCGGCGGTGGCACCCACGGAAAGGTCGAGACCACCAACCACCATCGTCACCGTGACGCCGAGACCAGCGATAGCAACAACCGACGTGAACTTGAGCATTGAGAACATCGTCGACGACATACGGAAAGCCGGGATCGTCGCCAAGAAGTAGACGAAGAAGATGACGGTGACCGCAATGAACCCGTATCGAACCAGAAGATCCCGAATATCAATCCGAGATTTCGCCCCTGGCTGATCCGGTTTCATCTCAGGCTTGTTCATCGTCGTTGTCGTAGCCACTTACTCAACCTCCGAGAGTCGTTGCAGGATCTCATCCCTGCTCGTCTCCGACAGATATGCATCGTGTCGGAGATTTCCGTCCGCGAGCACAACGACTCGGTCGGAAACTTGCATGATTTCTTCAAGATCAGTCGACATCACAACCACGGCCGAGCCTGCAGCCGCAACCTCTCGCGCCTTCTCGGAGAGTTCGTGGCGGGCGCCGACGTCGACGCCTTGAAATGGTTCGTTGAGGATCATCACGGTCGGTTGCTCCCGCAGCCAACGGCCGACAACCACTTTTTGCTGGTTGCCGCCTGACAGGGACATAACCGGGTCGGCCTCGGACTGGGCAACAACGTTGAAGCCCTCAATTACGGACCGGCCCACCCTTGCTTCTGCCAACGGGTTGAGAACACCGGCGTTGGACACGGCGCCAAGGAAGGGGAACGTCGAAATCATCGAGACTGTCCAGTCCTTGATGATGGTGCCTGCGATACGATCCTCAGGAACCATGTACACCTCCGATGCGATGGCATCGGCGGGGGCCTTCGGCGCATAGGCCTCACCTTTGAGTTTCATCTCGCCGGTCTCGAAGGGGTCGGCGCCAAAGATACCCCTGGCGAGTTGACTTCCGCCGGAACCGAGTAGGCCAAAGACGCCGGTCACCTCGCCGGTACGGATGGAGAGGTCGAACGGTATCGATTTGGGCAGCAACTGCACATCGTTGAGGTGCAGGACCTCAGTGGCGCCCTTGAGTTCGGTGGTGCGTTGCGGACGCTCCGCCTCATCGGCGTCGAGCATCTGATGCAACGCATCGGACCAGTCGAAGGGAGGTTCGTAGTCGCTACGGATAACTCCGTCACGCAGGACCAGTAGCCGATCGGCGATGTCGTCGATCTCGCCGATGCGGTGGGAAATATAGAAAATGGCGACGCCTTCGTCGCGAAGACGGCGGACCACGTCAAAGAGCCGCTCTGCCTCGGTTTCCGAGAGCGCCGACGTGGGCTCGTCGAGGATGAGGAGGCGGGGCTCGTTGACCAGCGCTCTGGCCAACAGCAGTAGCTGCTGATCGGCAATCGGTACGCCATAGATATCGCTGCGCAACACTTCGTCCGACCAGTCGAGATCGAGGACAGAAGCGACCTCCCTGGCTTTCGGCATGAGTGACCGCAACGAGGCAGCCCGAGAAACATGGTTGTTGACAATGCCCTCGAACAGGAAGTTCTCGGCAACACTGAGACCCGGCACGATCCCGTCGGCGATCTTCTGGTGGACCGCCTCAATGCCGTGGTGACGTGCTGTTGTCGGATGGTCGATGTCTACGGCGGCACCGTCGATTATGACGGTGCCGCCGTATCCGTTGTACACGCCCGAGAGGACCTTGATGAGGGTCGATTTGCCGGCGCCATTGGCACCCAGCATCGCCGTCACCTTCCCCGGTTCGATTGCGAGGTCGATTCCCTTCAGCACCTCATTGGGGCCGAAGGCCATCGTGATGCCTCGCATCTCGACTGCGGTTTCCATACTGGCTTCCTCTCAGACTCCTGTGTTAATGGACCGGACTAAAACTCGATTGACGGGATCCAGTCAGCTGACTGAACCGTTGCCAAGTTGAGCTCGGGCATAGCCGACCGCAACTCCACCATGTTGGTGATGGTGTTATCAAGCAGGAACTGCTGAGTAACCAGCACGCCGGGGAAGTCGACGAGACGTGGACCCTGCTGGCCGGCAAGCTCGAGGGCCATGGTGCGCATGACCGCGGCGCCGATGGCGTTCGGGTCAGTAGTAGCTGTGGCCTTCCATGGGCTGCCGTCTGCAGTCATGACCTCGATGTCGGCATTCGAGATGTCGATGCCGTAGGCCCAGATGTCTTCGGCCAGACCGTTGTCGTTGATTGCCGAGACGGTGCCCTTGGTCAACTCGTCGTACGGTGCGAAGATCGCCCGCACGTCGGGATTGGCCTTGAGCGCCGCGTCTACGAGCTGTGCGTTGTCGGTGGCCACCGCATTGGTGAACTCGCCCACAAAGAACTGCTCGTCCCACGGGGAGTCGACCTTGAAGTCCTCCCAAATGGTGTGACGTCGATCAAGGGGGGCAATACCGAGGACGTTGACATAGCCAACGTTCTGGTCGCCACCGATGTCTTCGAGCATCTGGCCAAGCGAAAGCTCGGCAAGGCTGAAGTCCGACTGCTGTGTCTGCACCGCATCGGGGGCACAGTCTTGAACAGCGATGTCGTAGATGACTACAGGGATGCCTGCGGCAAGCGCGTCATTGATCAGTGGGCACATGGTATCCGTCTGACCATGGTCGACAATGATGCCGACTACACCGGAACCGATAGCGGTTTCCATGTCGGTGGCCTGCTTGGCGTTGTCAGCCTGTGCGTCGTACCAGGTGTACTCAATGCCCAGTGCGTCTGCTTGCTGCTTGGCGCCATTGGTCCATTGCTGGAAGTAGTCGCCCGCGCCGCTGTTCTGCACGACGGCAATCTTGACCCCACCAGCATCGAATGGTGGTGGCATCTCGGCCCCGGGCTCTGTTGTTTCAACAGCAGCGGCCTCGGCTGTTGTGGTGGTCGCGTCTTCCGTATCTTGCGAACAAGCCGCTGTGAACAGGGCAAAGGCTACGAGCAAGACTCCCAGCCAGATACCTCTCCGCGGCGACGTCCTCATCTCAGTGTTCATCTTGCTCCTTCTGTTTCTGGCGTCTCACTCCTCGGGTTCCGCCAATGCGGACAAACCCTCCGCTCCTTGCACAAATGTGCATGGATGCACACAAGTGCACAATACAAGACTGGAGTATCCCGGTGCAACTCAAAACGACCTATCTGCCAGGGGCTGACAGGTCAGGAAAGGGAGTTCGACAGGGGCAGAACTAGCTCGAAGCGGGCGCCACCCAGCGGCGAGTCCATCGCTCTTGCAGTCCCCCCGTGGGCGTCGGCAACCGCGGCGACCAGTGCCAGGCCAAGACCAGCTCCCCCGCGGGTGCGATCACGTGACTCATCAAGACGCACAAAACGCTCGAACACGGCATCGCGCTTGTCAGCCGGGATGCCGGC
>JAAETI010000584.1 GCA_024228555.1 bacterium
CATAGATCCGATTGGCGTAGTGACAATGCCATCACTATCGAAGCTGGTGTCGAGCGAGCCATCGGCGTTGTAGCGGGTCAGGGCGAAGTCCCAATTACTACCTGTGTAGCTGTAGCCCGCTACTAGGATCTTGCCATCGTCCTGCAACGTGACGCTTTCACCGTAGTCCTCCCCGAAGTCTGTTGTGAGGATGCCGTCAGCGGAGAGCGGCATAAAGCTCGGCGCTTCATTGGTTGCCGTCGTAGCGGTGAAGTTTGCGGCAAATTCAGAGGTGTCACCATAACTGCCGCCGCCATTATCAACAGTGGCTGTTGCAGTGACTGTCTCGCCGGCGTAGACCAGCGCCTCAATGGTGGTGGTAAATGTTGCGTCGCCCGATCCGTCGGTGGTGATGGTGGCAACTCCCAGATAGCGCTCGGCTTCGCCATGGCCGCTGCCGTCCGGGGTTCCGGTGGCGAAGAACTCGATGCGGTAGTCCTGATTGAGCCCGTCGGTATCGAGTGTGCCGGAGATTTCGATTTGCGAACCGGCGGTTGCAGCTGCGGTGATGACGGGGAAGTTCTGCAGGTTGTTGGCTCCGGAGTCACCGTCACCGACATCGTTGGCTGTGACGCCATACGTGGGTCCCGCCGCAATGAGTTCAATGCCCAGGTTATTATTATCATAGATACGATTGCCCAGGATAGAGTTACCTGTACCGGCCAATTCATCGATGGAGATGCCGTAGTAGCCATTGTGGG
>JAAETI010000585.1 GCA_024228555.1 bacterium
CAAACCGACATCACGGTGGTGGCGGTGAATGACACCCCCGTCTTCACCAACCTCGACGGCACGCCCGCCTTCACTGAAGACGGCGCGGCTGTGGTACTCGACGCCGATGTAGTGATTGCCGACGCCGAACTCGATGCACTCAACGACTATGACGGTGCCAGTGTCACACTGAACCGCAACGGCGGCGTCTCCACCGACGATGTCTTCTCATTCGCCGACGGCAACGGCATCACGCTGGAGACTTCCACCTCCCTGAACAAGACAGTGTTGCAGAAGAGCGGCGTCACCATCGCCATCTTCGACACCACCACCATTCCGGGTGAGTTGAGAGTCACCTTCACCAACGCCAACGGCCAGACACCGACCTCGGCAGACGTCGATTACATACTGCAACAGATCACCTACGCCAACAGCTCTGACGTACCACCGGCCACGGCCCAGATAGACTGGACCTTTGATGACGGTAACACCGGCAGTCAGGGCACCGGCGGTGCACTACAGGCGACCGGCAGCACCACGGTGTCCATCACCGCTGTTAACGACGCGCCCGATTTTGACACTGCAAGCTTCAGCGGCGAGAACGTCATCACCACAAGTGCCGGTAAAGCCAGCTCAGTGACCACGGCGGATGTGGACGGCGATGGCGATCTGGACGTGCTCTCGGCGTCACGATTTGACGACAAGATCGCCTGGTATGAGAACGATGGCAGCGAAACCTTCACCGAACACGTCATCACCACGGGGGCCGCTAGCGCGCGATCGGTGACCACGGCGGATGTGGACGGCGATGGTGATTTGGACGTACTCTCGGCATCAGAGATTGACGACAAGATCGCCTGGTATGAAAACGACGGTGCTGAGAACTTCACCGCCCACACCATTACCACAGGGGCCGATGGCGCTATGTCAGTTACCACGGCTGATGTTGACGGCGATGGCGACCTGGACGTGCTCTCGGCGTCGGTCAATGACAACAAGATCGCCTGGTATGAGAACGACGGAGCCGAGAACTTCACCCTGCACACCATCACCACCACGGCCGATGGTGCCCGCTCGGTCACCACAGCCGATGTCGATGGCGATGGTGATTTGGATGTGCTCTCGGCGTCGAAAGTTGACGACAAGATCGCCTGGTATGAGAACGACGGTGCTGAGAACTTCACCCTGCACACCATCACCACCACGGCCGATGGTGCCAACTCGGTCACCACAGCCGATGTCGATGGCGATGGCGATCTGGATGTGCTCTCGGCGTCGAAAGATGACGACAAGATCGCCTGGTATGAGAACGATGGATCTGAGAACTTTACCTCCCATACCATCACCACCAACGCCGAAAGAACTAACAGTGTGACCACGGCGGATGTGGACAGTGATGGCGACCTGGACGTGCTATCGGCATCCTTCGGTGACGACAAGATCGCCTGGTATGAGAATGACGGAGCTGAGAACTTCACCGCCCACACCATTACCACAGGGGCCGATGGCGCTACGTCAGTTACCACGGCTGATGTTGACGGCGATGGCGACCTGGACGTGCTCTCGGCGTCGGTCAATGACAACAAAATCGCCTGGTATGAGAACACTGCGGTTACTACGCTTGACGGCGCACCCACCTTCACCGAAGGCGGCGCGGCCGTGGTACTGGATGATAATGTCGATATCAGCGATGCCGAGCTGGATGCCCTCAACAGCGGCAACGGCGATTACAACGGCGCCAGTGTCACCTTGGTGCGCAACGGCGGCGTCTCCACCGAGGACGTCTTCTCATTCTCCGATGGCAACGGCATTACGCTCTCCGGCAGCAACCTGATCAAGAATGCGCAGGCCATTGGCAGCTTCGACATTACCACCACACCCGGCCAACTGGTCATCACCTTCACCAACGCCAACGGCCAGACACCGACCTCCACCGACGTCGACAACATCCTGCGCCAGATCACCTACGCCAACAGCTCTGACGACCCACCGGCCACAGCCCAGATCGACTGGAGTTTTGACGATGGAGACGCCAGTGTACCGCTGCAGGCAACCGGCAGCACAACGGTCACGATCACCCCGGTTAACGACACCCCGACACTCGCAGCCACTGCGGCGGACGACAGCTTAACCGAAAACACCGATGTCACCTCGGGTGCGGTGTTCCCCACGGTGACGATTGATCCGATCGAGACTGGCGACAGTATCAGTGAAGCGCAGGTGACATTAGCGGGTGGCCTGGAAGACAGTGATATCATTAACGTCAATGGCACAGCGATTACCAATTTAACGACGGCGAGTG
>JAAETI010000586.1 GCA_024228555.1 bacterium
ACGCCGACGATGCCTGGTTTGGATTCCTCAGCGACTTCATGCGAGACGTGTTCATGCCCAACGGAACAGCACTCATGGCCATGGTCATCATCTTCGAGATTGGCGTGGGAGCGCTCGCTGGGAGCCACTTCGCCCAGACCACTCGATCACGCAGGTTCTGTGTGGCGTTGTCGCCGGGATTCTGGCGCCGTCCTATCGCGCGCTTCCACGGCTAGTGCCCAAGGGCCGGCCGGCGGTCGAGGCCGCTGAGGGGTACCCGCTCCCACGTGCCGATCAGGAGCGGTGAGATGACGTATCGGCTGGCGTTTGTGCTCGATATCAAACGTCCTTGATCGACGGCTTGGATCGTCTGAGGCTGCGTTCTGCGAGATGTGCTGTAGGCGGAATCAGGATCCGGTACGGGGTCCTGACGAGCCAGCTGGGCAGCGTCGGGTGTCGCTCTTCGTAGGCTACGCGACCGCGGAGGTGTTCCAGGCCGAGACGGTTGGGTGGCTCGTTCCTGAAGTCGATGCTGATGAGATGCTTGATGCTCTTGTACGCGTAGAGCTGTGGAGCGACGAGTCGCAACGGCCCGCCGTGGCGCGCTCCGAGGCTCTTTCCGTTGAGTCGGGTCGCGAGAATGACGTTGTCCGCCAGAGCGTCGGTTGCTATGAAGTGTCCGCGGCGATGGTCGGCGGCTCGTGCCACGAGATAGGGAGCGCTGCGTTCATCGAGGCCGACTGAGGCGATGACTCGGTGGAGCGGTACGCCAGTCCAGGTGAGATCAGTGACCGACCAAGTAGTGACGCAATGGAAGTCGGCGCAGTGGTCGTCCAGCCCGAGCGCTTCCAAGTCTGTTTCGGTCACTTCAGCGACTGGCACGCGATTGACGCTGATTTCCAGGCGTAGCGGCGACGGCTCAGGAGGAGGGCTCGGGTTCTCGCCAAACCTAGGCATGTCGTCCATCAATCGCTGTCCTGGGGGTAGTCCGGGGCTTCGTCGTGGCCAGTAGATCTTCATTGCGGTTCCTCGATCGGTTGGTGGAGTCTGTGAAGGACACCGGTCACTGCGTCGGCGATGATGGTGGCGAGGTCTGCGGGCGGCGTTTGGCCTCGGCTGAGCGGGGTGCGGACCGCCGCATAAGGGATGTCGATCGCCGCGAAAGCGACTCGCTGCCGCTCTTCAGCGGTGGTTGCTCCCAGTCGCTCGCACAGCGAATCGACGATGTCTTGGATACGGGAGCGCTGGGCCTTGTTTCGTTCGGTCAGTTCCGTTGGCCAGCCGTCGTGAAGCAGATCGGAGCTTCGGTGCAGTACTAGGAGCTGGGCTTCCAGCGGGTTGGCGCGGGTCCACTCGAGAACCTTCAGCGCGAAGTCGCGGATGGCGACGTGGGCGTCGGTTTGGTCGAGCGCTGGCGTGATGGCGTCGTGGAAGCGCTCGACCGCACGAAGCCAGAGTGAGGCGACAAGAACGTCGCGAGAGTTGAACCGGTGGTAGATCGAGCCGCTCGGCGCACCTAGTCGTCCGGCGATGGCAGACACATTTAGTGATCCGGGCCCGCCCGTGGCCACCAATTGACAAGCCGCGTCCAGAATCTCGTCGGGTGAGAACTTCGAAGGCCGTCCCACAGTTGTAGAGAGTAGTCGCTAAATCGGTTGAGTAGACGGGGGATGCTCATGCCCAAGCTGATACGGCCATGAGGGTGAGGCCGACGATCACACCCAGGACAGGAAGAGAGAAGATGGGTGCTCCCCCAGATTCACCCCCCCGACGACACATGGATCGGGAGTACCAGCGGCAGTCGCCCAGCTCTGATTACTCCTCCGCGATCAACGGGCCGACCTGACCTCGACCCGCTGACGGGCAGCCGGGCCCAAATCCACTTCGCCGCCCAACAGCTGGTCCCGGAACTGCGATGGTGCTCAGGGCGCGCTCCGGGCGTCGCTGCTGGCGGAGTTGGTCAGGCGTTCTCTTGGCCAGGGCTCGTGGCTACGGTTCTGCGATGTGAGTGACGATCAGTTGTCCCCAGACGTCGACTACTCGATGAGGATCGATACCTTCGCCCTCGCTACGGCTACCTACGCCGAGCGAGCTGACGGAAACATCCTCCTGCTGCAACGGGCGGAGGGCACAGCGATGGCCGGGACATACTTCCTCCCTGGTGGAATCGTTGATCCTGGGGAGACCCCTTGGGAAGCCGCGCCAAGGGAGCTGGAAGAGGAGACCGGACTGAAGTTCTCAGATACGCCTCAGATGGTCGGCTGCTACCCGATGTACCTGTATCGACGTGACTTCCTACAGCTGACGTTCCGCGGCCCGATCAGCGGGGACGTCGTAATAAGTGGTGAGCACACAGACCATCGCTGGGTGAACCCACACGAGTGGACGGAGCGGTTCACCCCCGAGAACATCGAGGCCGAGTCCGGAGGGCATCCCAAAATCGCCATGCTCCTCGAGGGGATCGGCGATGACCTGCGCCGCTACCTTGCTCTCATCGACGGCCCACAAAGTACGCGATAGCAACCAACTCGACGATGACGCCGCCATGCCAGAAGACGAGGCACCCATACCGAGTGCAACAACTACTGCCGGTCGATCGCTCGATCGCCGAACAGCGCAAATGGGCGTTTCACCTGACAGTGGGAGGCGATGACGTGACGCAAGATCACGTCCATGGGATTATAGGCGTTCCTCTGCACTGGACCGAATGGCTGCGAGCCGAACACGACCGTTGCGTTCTATCTCGCGTTCCTAGCTGCGATTGGAGGCTTCTAGCGGCGCTGGGTGGGTGCGTGGTCGTTGTTTCCGATCACTCAGGTCACCCAAGCGAGACGGTGTCGTGGAAGCCGATGAGGGGCGACATGGCAACAACCATCGCGAGTGTCCAAGGCAGCCCGAGCCAGCTTGGAAGGGGCGGTCGTGGAGTATCGAACTGCGACAGATGACGACGTCGAGGTGCTGGCGGCGATGAACGCTGATCTCATCGTTGACGAGGGTCATCGGAACGAGATGAACGTCGCTCAGCTTGCCGACCGGATGCGTGGCTGGCTGGAGGGTGAATACGAGTGCACGATCTTCGAGGACGACCGAGGTGTGGTCGGCTATGTGTTGTCCCGCCACGATGCCGATCACGTCAACGTTCGGCAGCTATTCGTTCGGCGGGACTGCCGACGGGGTGGGGAAGGTGGTGCGGCGATCGCGTGGCTCCGCTCCAACCGTTGGCGTGATGTGCCTCGGCTTCGGATCGAGGTTCTGACGGGGAACGATCGAGGGATCAGCTTCTGGCGTTCGCTCGGCTTTGAGGACTACGCCCTGACGATGGAGCTAGAGGCGGACGTCGAGAGTACTGACGTCGGTGGGCCGTGATTGTCTCCGGCCGGTGGTGTTCATCGTCGTCTGTCGCTGACCGTCCTGCCACGTTCTCTACCCCCGCTCATCATCGGCCGGTGGGTATTGAGTCTGCTCGCCCTCCGGGCTCGGCTAGTTCATCGGATCGGTTTGTCACGGTTTTGATTCGCTCGGTGCTTTGTTGGGTGTGAGCTTCGAATCGTTCGTGGAGAGTGCAGGGCCGAGACTGCGGGCTGCCCTTGTCGCCGCCTACGGGCCAGATGACGGTGCCGATGCCGCAGCAGCAGCCCTTGGCTACGGCTGGGAGAACTGGGAGCGGCTTTCCGCGATGGCGAATCCGGCTGGGTATCTCTATCGGGTTGGTCAGACAACTGCCCGCCGCTCGACCCCGAGGCAGGGCTTCCTTCCGCCGCCCCCGCCCCAAGAGCTGCCGAGCTTTGAGCCCGGATTGCTTCCTGCGTTGGAGGACCTCTCGGAACCGCAGCGCGTAGCGGTAGTCCTTGTTCACGGCTTCGGCTGGACCCAGGCCGACGTCGCCGAGCTACTCGAAGTGACACCGTCGACCGTCCGAACCCATCTTGGTCGAGCACTGACCAAGCTCCAAGCAGCTCTGGAGGTAGAGCCCCATGTCTGAGCAAGACGTCAAGACACATCTCGCCAGCTACGGGAACTGGCTACAACGCTCGACCGGCCTCGATTTGGCACCACCCGACCCCGCCTCGACTGTGATGGAGTCGCTCGCTTCACCCCAGCGGAGCAGGGGCCGCCTTGTTGTCCTGGTCGCTGCAGCCGTCCTGGCGGTCGTCGGGGCAGTGTTGCTCTGGGGAGATGATGGCTCTGAGCTAGTCGACACTGCTACGAGCGAGGACCCACCCGGGCCGTTGTACGTGCTCCCATCGCCGTTCGTACCTGGCACGATACGAAATGCCCAGCTCATGGGGGTAGGTGAGGCTGGTCTTGAGTCCGACAGTGAGATCATTGTCATCGGTGTGCCTTCTGGCGACATCTACACCGACCTCGCCACCGTCTGGGTCGGGGCACCAAGACCGGTTCCCCGTGGGAGGTCCACGCCACTCGATCTGCCGAGCGGGCCGGCCGAGACCTGGAACGACCTCTTCACCGTCATTGTGCAGGAACGAGACGGAACATCGATCAGGGTGATGACGGGACGCGACCGGGTTGCCTACGCCAGCAATATCGTTGACAGCCTCAGCATCGATAGCACCGGCTCCGCCAGGGTCGATGCAGCCGGTGCGTTCGAGGTGATCGAGACCACAATCCTCGAAGGCGGATCCAACGACACGGGTACCTACTTCGAGGTGGTGACCTCGGTGCCGACGACCGATGGGGAGTACATCATTGTGGAGACGGCGACCTCGCCCACACCACTGTTGGGGGCCGGGGCGCTCGATGGGAACCTGTCAGCCAAACGCATCCAAGGTACTCACGGCTGGGCTATTGCCCGTCAGGATGCCGATGGCGAATGGAATGGGATCGTGTGGCAGGCAACACCGAACCGCATCATCGCCGTCTCCGGCCATGCCCCGCTCACCGTCATACAAGAGATCTCAGAATCACTGACGATCGTCGACGAAGACGAATGGATGACATCCCTCCCGGACTACACCACCAGCTGAACACGCCAGCCGCAGATCGACAGAAACCGGGAGCGGATGCGGTACCTCTCAGAGCTGGATAGTCCAGACCGGTTCTCCGTCTTGGATCTCACCGGTCGGGACGAATCCAACCTTGCGGTACAGAGCTTGGGCCGCAAGGTTGTCAGGGTGAACCGTCAATGACAGAGACGAAGACGAACGCCTCCGTACGTGCTCGATGACGGCCATCATCACCGCAGTACCGATACCAGACCGCTGACGACGATGGTCGACGGCGAGGTTGAACAACTGCGAGGAACTGCGGTCGTGTGCGAGCCCGAGAACTGCGGCTATCTCGCCGTCGTTGGTCTCGTAGGCCAACGGTTCCCAATTCCAGCCTCCGGCTCCGACGAATGACTTGGCAAGAACAACCAAGACGATGGGTTGATGATCGGCAACAAGTGACAGCTGGGCGTCGGTGACTCGAACCTCGAGAGCTCGTCGCCAGTTCGACCGTTCGATCGGAGCCAATCGGCCTGGGGTGGCAGCGTCCACTCCTTCATATTGCATTATCCCGTCCCCCATTGCTCACCATCGGTGGGAGCAGTCAGCTAGCCGGCCTGGAAGGTGTTCGACCCTTGCTCAGCAGATTGTAAACTCTGGGCGTGGGGCGCGTGGTGGGGCCCGGCGTAGTGCTGGTTGGTGGTGTCTAGAAGATCTCGACGAGGGGGAGCCCGATGACGTTGATCCCGTTGTCGGCAATGACCAGGAATCGTGACCCTCCGATTCCTGGCCACTCTACGTGCAGTTCCCAGGTTCGATCGCCTGCGGGTCCGCCGCCCAGGATCTCGAACGGTGTTTCGCAATGGGAGTAGTCGAGCCCACACCATGCCTGTAGCTGGTCGGCGAACTCGATGCCACCGGGTATGGCTCCAGCGTCGATGGCGTCAGCGAGCTCATATAGCAGTTCCTCGGGGTTCCACTCTCCTGGTCGGGCATGATCGGCGGCCTGTTGCCACTCCCCTCGCGCGAGCAGATTCAAGTACTCCTCGGTTGCGGCAACGGCCTGGTCGAGGGTGATGACTGGTTGGGGGCTTCTCGGTTGGAGGGGGAGCTCGAATGGGAACTCAAAATCATCGGGCCATGCCACCGGCTCGGTGTGGATGACGGTGCCAGATACCGGCTGCCCCAGGGTGATCTGGAACTCGATCGTGAAGGGAACTGTCAGCTCGGCAATCGACGCTACAACCCCTGAATCTGTCGGCTGGGCTGTGGTCAGATCACCACCACAGACCCCCTCCGGCTCTTGGCGCAGTGCTAGCTCTGCCTCAACACTGGCGCCGTCGGCTCCGAATACTCGCATCAGAACCGATTGGGGACTGTCCGACGTTGGAAGTGACAGGTACGGGTCGGCCAGCGGATCGAGCCGCCCATCCTCGCCGTACCAGTGCCATGTCCACATCGTCTTGCAGCTGTCGGGTGGTTCGAACAGCGCCTCACCAGGCTCCAGTCGGAGCGGTATCGAGAACGTCTCAGGGTCCATGAGCTCCGGCCAGTTCGCGCTTGCTACTTGGACCACCCCATCGAAGTCGAGCACGAAGGTGTGATGAAAGGGCGGGTCGCCGAGAAGAGCCATCACCTCACGGGCCTCAGGCTCTGGCAGCTC
>JAAETI010000587.1 GCA_024228555.1 bacterium
ATGGAGAATACGCAAACCAACCAGTTGATCCTGGTCGCTATCATCACAGCGCTAGGCACCGCTTCTGCGGTTTCCGGCGTCGGTAAGGGCGTGCGAATTCTCAGTGAAATCAATGTCTGGGCGAGTATCGGCTTGCTGATATTGTTCCTGATCCTGGCACCGACCGCCTTCGTGCTGGGCATGACCATCACCGGTGCCGGCGATTACCTGTGGAACGTCATCCCAATGGGCTTCTGGATCGACGGTGAACCCGAGCGGCAATGGCAGAGTTGGTGGACCATCTTCTACTGGGGCTGGTGGATCGCCTGGTGCCCCTTCGTCGGGTTGTTCATCGCGCGTGTCTCCAAGGGACGCACCATTCGCCAGTTTTGCGCCTGTGTTCTGTTGGTGCCGGTTTCGGTGGTCATCCTGTGGATGGGTGTCTTCGGCAGCGCGGCCACGGCCGTCGATCTGTTCAACAATGCCGGGGTGATCGATGCAGTCAACGCCGACTATGCCGCGGGGATCTATCAGACTGTGGCCGGTTTTGGCTGGGACTCTCTGACGACACCGATTACCATACTGATCACCATCCTGCTGATCTCCTGGTTCGTTACTTCGTCGGATTCCGGCACGCTGGTCATGTGCACCATGTTATCGATGGGCGACGAGCACCCGCCGATCAAGTTCCGTCTGTTCTGGGGCATTACCGCGGGCGTCGTCGCCGGCATACTGATGCTGGCGGGCGGATTGAGCGCGCTGCAAACCGCGTCGATTGTCGCCGGCCTGCCGATCGCGATCATCCTGCTGCTGATGGCATACGGCATGGCGAAAACCCTGAACGAGGATTTTCCGGTCGTCGACGTCGAAGACAAGCGGGAACTCGAGTA
>JAAETI010000588.1 GCA_024228555.1 bacterium
GGCGATGTACGCCTCCACATCCTGGTTGTCCAAGATCCTTGCGCCTAGAGCAATCGTGAGAAGCACCAGAGGGACGATCGTGAACAGGGCGTAGTAGGCCAAACCAGCACCGAGACGCATCGTTCGGTCTTGGCGCCATGCCGTGTAGGTCGAAAGCCCGATGTCGTAGAGGGAGACAATGACCCCGCGGTACCGCTCGGTATCGATGAACTGCACCAGCCCCTCCTCTGCTGGGCCAACAACTTGGTGGCTCGCCTGTTCGTGCTATCTGCACCATGACACGGGTCGTAGGCCGTGTCGTCGCTCCGACAGTGTGACTCTCCGGTGCCATGGTTGTCATCTGGAGTGGGCTTGGGGCTGCTATGCCCAGCTATCACCCCTTATGGGTGACTGCCTCGGTGCCGTCTTTCACCCCTCGTGAGTGATGTCCAATCCTCTGACATAGCCGAGAGTAAAAGAGGTTACGGCACCCACTAAGGAGTACCGGTCATGAACGAGCTCGTCGTCGTCGCCTTTGACGACGAACTGAAGGCCGACGAGGGCCTGATCGCAGCCATGCGACGGCAGATGGACGGATACCTTCAGATGAGAGATGCCGCTATTGCCGTCAAGACGAAGCGGGGAAGGCTCAGGGTCCGTCAGACAACC
>JAAETI010000589.1 GCA_024228555.1 bacterium
AGCGTCGTCTCCCCCGACGGGCGCAGCGCGAGCACCACTCCCCCGATCAGGACGACCGCACCCACTGCAGCGGCAACCGAGACGCCGATGGTCCGCATCCGTGCGGAACGATGGAGCTTGGCGAGCGGCGGTGGGGTCAACGAGGCGGTCGCTCGGTCCATCTGTTCTGCGGCATGGCGGAGTTGCTGTTCGGTGTTCATAGTTCTTCCTTCCATGCATGCAGCTTGTGACCAAGACGCTCCCTGGCTCGTCGAAGATGGGTCTTCACCGACCCAGGGCTGCACTCGAGGATGTCGGCGATCTGTTCGATCGGGAGATCCTCGAGATAGAACAGCGCAACCGTCTGCGCTTGGCGGCGGGGCAGGTCCCGGACCGAGTCCCAAACCGCATCGGAGTTGGGTTCGAGCGGGGGCATCGACTCACTTGCCGCCCGCAACCGAGGGATTGCCTTGACCTCGGTCATGCGGCGACGCAGCACAGAAGTGGAACGGTTGACGACGACCCTGCGCAACCACAGCTCGGGCCGCTCGTATCGTGAGATCCTGTCCCAGCGGCGGTAGCCGGCAATGAAGGCGTCTTGGGCTATCTCTTCGGCCAGATGCCGTTTACCGGCGAGCGCATATGCCAGCCCAACTGCGCGTGGGTATTGGCGTTGGTAGAAGGATTCAAAATCCTCTGCGACCGCCAGCAGCGGCAACGTCTTCGCCATCGTTGTGACCTCGGGTACGGGGTTCATACATAGAACACGCACCAGCAGGCTACGAGGTGTACACGTTTGTGTAGAACTCCTCGGGGAATGGGATTGGTCCGGCGCTGTGGGCGCGGCGATCGGGTCGGGACGGTCTTCATGATTGCGGGCGGGGCCAGGGGTCCGTCAGTCGCTGGGAGGGTCAGCGCCCCCGGGGTGGGTGCGAAGGAACCGTCGCTTCTGTGGAGGAGAAGTGGGGTCGATTCGGAGGCCCATGCTGTGGACGACGACATGGTGGTGGAACCAGCAGAGGGTGGTGAGGTTGTCCGGGTCGTGATCCTGGCTTTCTGCCCAGGGACGTACGTGGTGGGGTTGGAGCCGGTATCGGCTGTGACAGCCGTCGATAATGCAGTCACCGTCACGCCAGCCAACAAACCGACGAGTCGCCGGCGGGATCGTCCTGGTCATGTTCGAGGTCGCAACTGGTTTTCCGTTGGCGAGTCCGACCAACTGGACCCGCCCACCGCAGAGGATTCGTTCGAGAACGCCGGGCCCGACCCGTGGTCCGAACTCGATCTCGGCTCCAGCCTCACCCTGGGTCCTTGCGGCAAGAGCGCCGTCGACCAGCACTGTCACGATCGGTTCACTGCGGTTAGACGGTTCGCCGTTTGGCCCAGGTAGATCGAGCGAGTCCTGCGAAATCGATACGAGTGCATCGATAAGGCGTTGAGGTTTGGCGATACGGGGTCCGGGGAGATCGGCGAACATGTCCGCACGCTCTTCCATCGCCTTGGTGAAGATGCGGTATTCGTAGCCCGGCATCTCTCCGTGGAATCGACCACGGGCTCCGTCAAGGCTGTCCTGCAGGAACAGGTGCCGGTCCACAAACACATCCTGCTCGCTGCTGCGCGTGATCCTCCGGTGCCGAGACCGAAGCCGGGCAACACCGGCCAGGTCGAAACCGAATGAGTCGGCGACTGTTTCCTCGTCGGCGCCGGAAGTGGCCAGCCTTGTTGTCGCAACCAGCCGCTCGAAGGAGATCGCTTGGCACTCGACCAGCTTCGCGATACCTGGCTGCCCCTGATCCATCCGGGCTGCGTCAACCAAGTCGCGAGCAGTCTGTGGCGTTACGTCGATACGGCCCCGTACCCACTCCTGAAGAGAACGGGCGCCATCGATGCGGTGCACCTGCATCGCATCGAGTGATCGCAACATCTCGGCTTGCTGTTGGCGCAAGGCCGAAATGGCGTGCTCCCGAGCCAGCAAACCCTGTTCCAGCTCATCGATCGAAACCGTGAAATCCATATCGAACATACCAACAACCTACATGCCGGGTGTGACAAGAAGTGCCCGGAATCATTGGACATTCGGCCGCTCTTGATTGCCGGCGGTGAAGCCTCGGTTTGCGAGGAGCGCTGGACGTCACCCGGGCCGAATGAGGGGCTAGGATCCTCCAGCACCGTTCGCACGCACTTGAGGGGGGTTTGATTCGATGCGGCCGTTTCTGGCTGTCCTTGCACTTGGCCTCAGTGCTGTCTTGCCTGTGGGTGTACCTGAGGGATCGATAGAGGACTTCGTCGATATCGAGATGCCGGCGTCGGGAGTGCCGGGCCTTGCGTACGCCGTTGTGGCCGATGGCGAGATCACTGCGGTTGGCGCGCACGGTGTTGTCGAG
>JAAETI010000590.1 GCA_024228555.1 bacterium
CAATGTGGCCAAGGCTGATGACGCCATAGACACCACAACCACCGGCAACACCGTGACCTTTACCGAAGATGCCGGTGCCACCACCACACTGTTTGCGGCCAGTATCGACACCATTGAGACCGGTGACACCATCACCCAGGTCGTCCTGACACTCGCTAATGTCGAGGCCGGTGACACCCTGAGTTTTGGTGTGACCGATATTGATTTGAACACCAACGGTGCCACCGTGGCCAGCGGCTTTACCTATACGGTGAGCAGTGCCGGTGCAACGCCGGTGGTGACCATCACCCACGCCGGTACCGATGACGCGACCGTCAACGCGATGTTGAACTCGGCCGTGTTTAACAACACGAGCAACAATGACCCGAGTACCACCGCCCGCACCGCGACCTTTACCAGTGTCACCGACTCCGGCTCCGGCACGACCGCCGACGGCACCGTGGCAACGGTCAATGTGGTCGCCACCAACGACGCCCCGTTAGCGACGGCTGACAATTGGACGGTAAACGAGGACACTACCACCAACTTTGATCTGGTTGCCAACGATTCCGATCCCGAACTCGATACGATTACTCTGTTGGGCTTCGAGCGGGTCGTTGCAAACTACGATGCCGCTGCCTCCGGTACCGCGCCTGACCCGACAACGGTGGACGGCGGCGGTTGGACACTGACTGAGACCGAGGATGGTGACGTGTCGACGGGGACACTCACCGCAGACGGCCTGTCGCCTGATAGCACCGGCGGTTTGAATGCGTGGAATGTAGATGACGTGAATCAGGGCGCGGGCGAGAAACTCTTCTACTCCCTTTCATTGAATGCAGCGGATACCACGCTTGCAGACAATTATGGCTGGCATCTCAGCAGCACCTTGCGATTTGACACCGACTACGCCGATACGACAACACACCGACTGGTCTACGGCAACGGCACGACCCAATTCCGCGTTGATCTCGATATTGGCGCCAGTGGCAATCTCAACCTGACGCTGGTTGGCACTGGCGGCGGTGGCTACGCCGTAACGTCCGGTGGAACCGGTACCGACAGTTACCATGATATCGATGTCCTGTTTGATGCGGGGACCGGTTTCGCGGCGGTTCTGGTAGACGGTCAGCGTATTGATACGGGTTCCTGGAGTGGTCAGGCGAGTGCCGCAAATGGCGTCACCTGGGGTGCGGCCAGTGGCGGTGGCAGGGGCAGTGTCAACTATCACGGCGTTTCGCTATCGGTGTTCGATCAGACGGCGGCAACCACGGCGGGTGGCAGCGTGACCAACAATGGTGATGGCACCGTAGATTACACGCCGGCGGGGAACTACACTGGCGCCGATTCGTTCAACTACATTGTCACAGACGGCGAAGGCAATCTCGCCAGCGCGCCGGTCAGCGTTACGGTCAATGCGATTAACGACACTCCGACACTCGTGGCGAGTGCGGCGAACGACACCCTGACCGAGAACACGGATGTGACCTCGGGCGCGGTCTTCAGTACTGTCACCATCGATCCGATTGAATCCGGCGATGATATTGCCTCGGCTCAAGTGAGCATCGGCGGCGGCAGTGAGAACGCCGATCGCCTGACCCTCAACGGCACGGCGATCACCGGGCTTGGCAGCGGCAGCAGCGGCGCGATTGTCGGCGGTCACAATTACAGTTATACCCAGGCGACCGGCGTGGTGACCATCACCTTCGGCGGCAGTACCAATGCGGCGGCGGCGGAGGCGGTGCTGGAAAGCATCACCTACGGCATCGATGCGGCGGACAATGACCCGTCGACGACGGCCC
>JAAETI010000591.1 GCA_024228555.1 bacterium
AAGTGTGGAGAGATCCACTATGAGGAGATGTCATGCCAGAAGTGCGAAGGACCTATGACCCGGAGTTCCGTGAGGGCGCGGTGCGGATCGTTCGTGAGACCCACAAGCCGATCGCCCAGGTTGCCGAGGATTTGGGGATCCACCCCGGAACGTTGGCGAACTGGGTGAAAAAGGACCGGGTCAAGCGGGGCGAATCCGAAGGCTTGACCGTGGATGAGCGGGCCCGCCTGGCCTAGCTCGAGAAGGAGAACGCGGAGCTGCGGATGGAGCGTGATGTCCTCAAGCGATCCGTGGTCCTGTGGGTCAAGGAGGCAACGCGATGACCGTGGCATCGTTCATCGCCGCCCAGAGGACCGATCATGGTGTGCCCCACGCCAAGTGCTGCCGGTGGCTCGAGGTCAAGGCATCGACGTTCTACAAGTGGCTCAACCGGGCACCGACCCGACGAGAGCAGCGCCGAGCCGAGTTGGACGCGGCGGTCAAAGCATCGTTCGAGGTATCGGGCGGTAACCCCGGCACCTACGGGTCGCCAAGAGTGTTCGAGGACCTGATCGGTGACGGCTGGGCGGTGTCGGTCAACACCGTGGCCGACTCGATGGCCCGCCAGGGCCTTGTGGGCCGCTCACCGAAACGCAAACGGCGCTGTTTGACCCGCCCCGACAAGGCCGCGGCACCGATCCCGGACCTGATTGGTCGTGATTTCTCGATGGGGCCGGTCAACCGGCGCTGGTGCGGTGATCTGACCGAGATCCCTACCGGGCAAGGCAAGCTCTACCTGGCCATCGTGTTGGACCTGGGATCGCGGCGGGTGCCGGGGTTCGCGATGAGCGAGCACCACGACTCGGCGCTGGCCAAGGCCGCGTTGTGTATGGCCGCCGCGGTCCGCGGCGGCGGCATCAACGGGGTGATCTTCCATTCGGACAAGGGCGGCGAGTACGTCGGCGATCTCTTCTCAACCGCGTGCGACAGCCTCGGGGTGACCCAGTCGATGGGCCGGGTCGGGTCGGCGCTGGACAACGCGGCGGCCGAGAGCTGGAACTCGACCCTGGAGTGGGAGCTGCTGTCACGCAACACCCTCGAGACCAAAGACCAGGCCCGCCGGGCTGTCGCCCGGTTCATTGACACCTACAACACCCGCCGCCGGCACTCGAGCTGCGAGATGCTCCCACCCGTTGCCTACGAACAGCTCCAAGCCGACAGAGCCACCCAGACCGTCGAGACCACCGATCGAGCCGCGTGAGCGGCCCCCAGATCCTCTCAGCGGCTCAGAATCAGGTTTCGCTGGACCCACAACCCACTGAAATCGACACCAACCCAACCACCATGAGAACGTTCAAACCCTAAACAGAAACCCTCCACGGTTTCAGGGGAAGCCCAGGCCAGTCGGGATTATGGGCGGGTGGTAGACACCCGAAGGCTCCAGGGGACACCGGTGCTCACCGGCCAGTGGCTCAGCCGCCACTCTCACCGACAAACCGACCAGGGTGGCGAACTCCCATTAGGGGACAACCGGCCGGCCTCGATGTGCAATTTGCCGAGCGCTTCAGAGCACAGGGCCATTGAGGTTTGGTATCTCCTCGGGTGTCGGAGTCCCCTGCGCCACATCTACAGAGACTCGAAGCGGGAAGTCTCCGTAGAACCCGTGGCTCCCTAGGAGGTGGTACCTCAAGGCCCTCACTACTGCCATCGAGCCGCCTCTCTCTGTGTCCACCGCGTAGCGATCCAGCTCTCCGAAACCTGATTCGAAGGCGACACGGAAATGCGATGGGCTCTCAGCCGCTGCGATCTCAACAGTACCTCGGCCGGTCTGACGGCCAACGGGGTCCTCTCCCTCGTTCAGGTCTCCAATGCCCATGTAGGTGAGCTGGTCTTCTTCAATCTCGAGGGCCGTTCGTTCAACCCCCTTCACACGAACCTGAGCTACGTCGCGACGAAATCCGACATCGAGCCAGAACTCACGGAGCGCTATAGCGACAGCTTTCGCCCACCCGTATGCCGTGACTACTCCGTACCCGTATTGATCCCGCTGCGCGTCCGTCAGCTCGACTCGATACCAGAGGAATCCACTCGCTTCGAGTTCGTCATAGGACCCAGACTGGTCTGTCACCTAGAACACCCCTTCGCATGATCTTCGTATAGATGGCTGCTCGGAGGGCCTCCACCTCGGCCTCGTACCAGCTGGATATCAGGAGGAACACCCCGCCCCAGGCACCGCGACTTTCAGTGATCGCCAATCGCGAGACTCACTGATCGCGCACACCGCCGTCGGGGGCCATCAGCTGTAGCACCTCCCGGATCTGCTCATAGCAGCGGCCGTACTCGTCCCAACGCTCTTCGGCGAACTCCAGGAGCGAGAGCTCCTTCTCGAAGAGGGACCTGTATGCCTCGAAAGCCTTAGTCGGTTGCCAGGATCCGAACAACCAGGGCTGATCAAGCTCTGCCCCAACGACCTCTCCGACAACTTCGTCAGCGGCCCAGAGCGTCCAGGATCCCACGGCGACACTGTAGGCCGAGGCTCGGGAACAGCGGCTCCTCGACCGCTCGTATCCTCACTGGCGATCGGGGCCCCGTCAGGGGTTGGGTTGTCGGGCGAACGGTATGGGATGGCGCGCAGCCGCCACCTAGGAGATCGCGGAAACCCCACCTCCCCGCCAGCCCTCCTCGTTCTACCCTGGCGGCTCGCAAGAGGAGGTCGATCCGATGGGCAAGCGACACGAAGACGAACAGTCCTTTTGAAACGATGAGCAAGCGCCGTAGGGGGTTCCCTCAGCGAAACGAGGGTCAAGCGCGGTGACCGCGTCGTCGGTGACGACAAAGAACTCCTCGAGAAGCTCGGCAACCGTGATCTCTGCCCGTGTGGCTCGGAGCGCCGGTTCGCGAGATGCTGCCGCAACAGTGGCCGCTTTCGACGGCGTCAACCGTCACTACTACCGCCGAGACTGACCATCCCTGAACCGGCGTTCTGTGACGCTTGGCGTCGGGATATCGGGCGGGCGATATGGGATTGTCTCGTGCCGCTCAGATGTGAGGACCTCGGATGGTCTTGAACGTGGTGGAGTGGGCTGAACCGTGTCGGAGGTGCACAAGCTCGCCGCTTCTGCGGCGCTGACGACCTCGTTCACGACCGCGATTCTGACCGGGTGACTCGGCGACCGCGGATCGGGTGAGCCCCGACCAGACGCACCAGTTCGTCACCGCGTGACCGAGGATGCCTCAGTTCCCGGCTCGACGGGTGGTCGAGGTATCAGTCAGCCGGCTCCTCGGCAGGCTTCTCCGCCGCCCTGGCGGCATGGCCAATTCAGTCCTGGGTGGGGGCATGGCCTTGCCGGAGGGCGGCCCCGAGAGCGCCGCCCGAATCGACATTTTCCCAGCCATCGTTGGATACGCCGAGGTACATGTGTTCGCTCGAGGTGCCTGGGACAAGGAGCCAGGACGGGGCCCCCTCAACCCGCTGCGGATTGTTGATAGCGAAGCGACCTGCTACAGCCACTTCGAAGATCAGCTCAAGTTCTTCTGGCATGAGGGACATGTGGTGGACACCAGCGGTGAGCTTCTCGTCGTTGTATGAGATGTAGAACTCGCAGGGATTGCCGTCGAGGTGCAGCTGGCCTCCGTCCTCGGTGCACAGGAATCCGGATTCGACCGTCTTGAGCCCGCGCCGCTCCAGGAACTCAAAGAGGCGGTCCCGATCGCCAGAAACCCACTCGCCTCGGCGGAACCGCAGAAGTTGTACGTCGAAACCCACGGGCCCACGCTACCCGGGAGGGTGCGGTCCCCTGATATCCCCTCGATGCACTGAGTCAGTCGGCGCTGGGACGGTCGAAGGAGCGGATATGTGACGCGTGTTCTTGGGGGGGCTGAGCGATCGAGAACGGGCTCTACCCGAATCCGCCTTGCCGGCCGAAGGTGTCCGACTCGAGTCGAGCCCGCTCCTGTGCAGGTGAGCAGGTCGGGTTCTCCTTGGGCTGCTTCGGCGAGCGAGATCTGGATACCCATCGCTTGATCTGGTTGAGC
>JAAETI010000592.1 GCA_024228555.1 bacterium
AGAACCGGTCGAACCTGACCGGCCAAATCAACGGATGGAAACACATCTTGAACACACTTACCATGCACTACGGCGACCGCATCGCCCAACACGTCAAATGACAACCCGCCACATCATTTACACAAGAAAAGTTACAGTCCCGAGACAACGAGCGAGAGGCGCCGGTCTCGGGTGGTTGGGGAACTGAGCGTTATGGCGGCAGGGCTGTTGATCGGTGCGCGACTTCTTGTTTGGGGCATTCTTGGGTGGATGCGGTGATGTCGCTGGTGGATGGGAATGGACACGACCGCTGCCGCCCCTCAGAATGTTGGAACCTTGCACCCAATGGGAGCGTCGCACCTTTGTGCTGACAAAACGCCGCCCAGTACTGAAACTACGTTTGTCGATCCTGGTGCTCTCGGTTGTTGGTGTAGCCGCCTGTACGGGGGACACTTCGTCAAGCACGACCGCCTCGGTCGGTGTCTCGCGGCCTACTTCTTCGGTGGCCTCTGATTCGACGGTTGACGATGAGGAGGTAGCGCAACCACCTCCCCTTGTCGTTGTGGCCGGTGAGGAGCGGATGACGGTGCCGGGCTATGACTACTGCTGGGAGGAACCCGAAGCGGGGCAGGGTGTGTGCGCTGATTGGTTTGGTACCGAGGATCCAACGCATATTGGAGTCGACACACCCGAGGTAAACCTGCAGTGGATTGACGATGCGACGCTGACCGCCGATGTGCTGATCGATGGTGGTCGATGCCCGTTGGCCATGGAGAACGTCGGCGAGGGCCAATGGTACATGGCGATGCCGGAGCAGCCCGGTACGTACCGTGTCGATGTGTACGGGGAGTCCTCGCAAGGATCGACGCACTTCGCTGTCGAGGTGTCGACGTCTGTGGAGGGTCCTGCGTCGGTACCGGTAGCGACCGTGTGGTGGCCCGACACATCCAACGGATTCGAGCCATACGCCTCGACTGTCGGTCCACGGTCAGGTCTCGAAGCTCGGCTGCTTGTTGTGTCATCGGACGGCATCTCGAATGAATTCCCAATGGAGGCGCTATTCCACATCGAAGAAGGCAACCCGATCGAATGCGGCACCTTGTTCGGCATGGTCCATCAAGATGAGCAGATCACCTTCGCATACGACAAGGACACCCTTGGCGAGCGCCCCTATGAGATCACGCTCACGGTCGGTGTAAACAGTCCCGAGTTCGAGCAGATATGGATCTGGCCAACTGATCTCGACTCAGAAGACACTCTGGTTGGCCCGATGCATCCCACGGCCGGCGAACCATGGAACCCGCACCAAGACACCGACCCGTTGATCGATACGGAAAGCTAGAACCAGAGACCCGGAGTTCAGCAACACAGCGAGTGTTCGACTCTGCGCCCGCCTACGTGCCCGATCGGCGTGGTTCCGGATTGTGCTTGTTGCGGCCCCGTATTGCTGATCGGGTCCGGAAGGTCAACCCTGAGGGTCGGCAGAGGTGGCCGCGTTGATGTGCCGTACCATTGGGCAGGTAACATCTGGTGATGCGCCGTTTGTTTCGATCGAGAGATCCACAGTCGCAACCTGAACCGCCTGGCGAACTGCTCGGGCCGCATTGGGCTAGCGAACGTCCCGGCAGTCTCAATAGAATCGCCGAACTGGGTCTGCCGGCGGGAACACTCGTCTTTCCGGAAGCCGGCGATGGTCCCGAGGGTTTCGACACTCCGCTTCTCTGGGTGTCAGATATCGACGTCGGAGCTGATCTCTGGACGAGGCTCGCCAATGGCCTTCGCACCACCGGGCTGTGGCCGATCATTCTTGAACCGTGGGCGGGAACACCTTGGAGCGTCGACAACGCCTGCCTCGTACCGCAGCCGGACACTGGCGTAGAGGACCTAGAAGGTTGGCTAGCCGACATGTATCCAAGCGACTTGGGACGATTCCCCGGTTTGGCGCCTGCGAGTTCCGGCGTGCCCGATTGGGAAGCCGCTCTACGAGTTGTCGGGGACCGTGCTCCCTTTCTCCTCGGACTCGTTCCCGTTGAGACGCCGGCTGATGTCCCGGCCGCCATCGGATTCAGCGGAGGTGGTAACTACGACCTCGACATACACGCAACCAGTCGACTGCTCCGGTCATGGGAAGCGCGCTACGCGGCGGCTCTCGTCGGTGTCGGTGCGGAAACCGTTACCCTCGTGCTCGGGCGCCCTCCATGCGGTCGGACGGCGCCACAGTTCGCCGCTGAGGTCGCCAGTCTCTGCCCCGATTCGATTGAAGGGATAGGGATCGACGAACTTGGCAGGTACTTGGATGGTCGTGAGATCCTGGAACTTTGGTGGGACTGACGGGACCTGGGTATCGGCACCTCACTCAAACCACCACCTCTCAACACCAAGCACAGTGTTGAATACCAACCAGACTCTGAGCCGCAGATAGGCCGCTCCACTAAGCATGACGATCGTCACGGTGCGTGTTCGCCTCACCGAGCGCAGTCGTGAGTGCCGATCCCGGACACTCTCTGGAGTGATCGTTACTGCGACAGAATTGGCGCGATGTGCGGGCCGGTAGCCCCTCTCGTCGGGGCTACCGATACCGCATTGAATCCGGTGGCTCAGAGTTCCATTAGGCCACCGAGCGTTTGCTCGAAGCCACATGCGTCGATGTAGAACGCCCTTAGGTCGTCCTCGAAACCAACGTGGAGGTGCTCGCAGCCAGCGTCCTGGGCTCCGCCCCTCGCGGCGTGGACCACGCCGACCCCAATGCCGTGATGGCGCAGGGAGGCTTCGACCATTACATCTTCGATGAAGGCATGAACGAGGCCATCCCACAGGACGTTGGCAAAGCCGACGAATCGGCCTTCGTGTCGTGCAACGACCCAGCCGAGGCTGTAGGTGGTGACTTGCTCGACCCAGTCCCATTCGCTCTCATCGAATAGTCGGGTCTCAAAAGCTTCTGCATGGAGGGCGTGTATCTCGTCGTTGACGAACGAGCCACGCCATTGGTAGGTGATGTTGCCGTCAGGCATAGGGGACTCCTCAGGTAGATGAAGATGGAGCGCCCCGGTGAAACTCCCTCAGCCAGAGGAAGGGACGGAGGCGCAGCGAGAGTTGTGTCGGCTGTTCATCTGGGCCTCCCTTGGCTGTCGGCTGTTCGGGAGCGTACCACCGTCGTTAGCCGGCAAGCGCATGCTCTCTACCTAGAAAGGGTGGTCAACCGCTACAGCCCTGTCGGGCGTAGTTGGCGCCGCCGAACAACATGTACCGATCCCAGCAGACAGGACGCACTCGGCAACATGACATCGTCACGGTGCGTGTTCGCCACCGCGCACGCATCCGTGCCGGTCGGGGGCGGTCTCAGATCGCGATCGTTATCGCTGCAGAACCGATGATCTCGAGCGTGGTTTCCTCAACGCGACCACGCGCTGGCGAGATGGCCAATGGCGTTGAGGATGATCGCAAACCAAGGTGCCGGCTTTCGGCGGCTCGCCCATCGGATGACACCATGTCACTTGCCCGGCAACGGGAGATCCTCGGGGATATCGAGCGCGCTGAGGTCCAGCGGAGCGCCGATCTCGGGTTGACGGATGGGAGGTTCCCGATCCACGGGAGTGAATTCGTACAGCATCGCCGAGGGTGAGGCAACGATGCTCTCGCTCTCGGCTGTATGGGAGTAGGAGCGGAGAAAGCCTTGGGAATCGATTGTCCACTCCTCGGTGAGCGTCATGCTCCCCATGATCGTACTCGCCATTGTCCACACGACTCCGCCCCGAGAATCTGGCGAAACCGTTACCGTAGCGTCTTCTTTGGGCAGTCCAGTCCCAGGGTCCCCGCTGCCCATACTCTTGAGCAGAGCAACGACTGGAGGATGGACATCAGAGGGGTCGTCGACCAGTGCGTCGGTCAAGATCCACCGTCCCGTATCAGCAGCCGAGGTGTCGCAGGATGCTCCTGGTCCAGCGGCCGCACAGAACCGTTCGGTCCCGGTCTGGGCGATGGCCAGTGTGCCAAGCTCGTCAGCGCCGGCTGTTCGGACTGCAAACAGTGCGAAGTGATCACCGTTGGCGCGCAAATCGAGCCACTCAGTCTTGTTGTGTCGGCCGTCCGCATCGACAATCACAGTTGTCGCTTGGAAGCCGTCGGCATCGAGGATTGCGTGGGCCGCTGGACCGACCGCGGCGTCTAGCTCCTCGATTGTCGCCTCCTGGGGGACGCCGGTGGTGCTTGCGTTGGTATCGCCTTCACCACTGCACGCACCAAGGCTGACGACAAGCAGCAGGGCACCTGCCATTCCTCGTCGAGCCACCCGGTCCCGTTCCACCCTGATCATCGGGCGAGGTTAGGCCAAATAGGGTGCGGCTGGAGATTCGACAGGAGACGGAAGCACCGCACATAGAAGCTCACTCTGGGTGTCCAACGACCCGATCCTGCAAGTGCCGTTCGGGGGCACTGTCGGGATTGCTCGATATGCCACCAGAATTGGTGATCGGCGTGGTTGTTTGACGCGACGACTCGGCGGGTTCCTCCATGCAACGGAGGTCACGTGCCTGGACCTCTACCCGGCGAGCGTTGCTCGGCCTGCAAGCGGACTCTGCGCCGCTCCCAACGTAGGCGGCGACGCTCGAACCGTCCATTCCACCAACGAGACATGATCCTTCCGAACCAAGTCCGACGAGCTAGCTCATTGTCCGGGACGTCCATGCCTTCATCGTCACCCACCCGAACCCCACAGTCAAGCAGGGAGGTGAAGAGGGCCGCGCCAGATGGTGGTCTGAGCTCGCGTACGTGCGCCGCGCGTGGTCTGGGCGGATTGGCGGGTAGGAGCGATTTGTGCATGATTGCGCCAGGTCAACCTGCGTGGAGCTCGCTTCGGAGACACCGGAGGTCACCGCCGATCGAGAACTCCCTGGCGCATGGCCACTCCGCGATTACCGACAGTCACCCCGATCAATTCGGCCTCGTCTTGCAACCCTGTTCAACCGGGGACGTTGGTCAGATTGTTGACCTCGATGGCGGTGATCTTCGTATTGCGCAAGGTCATGTTCTGCCCTTGGTCGTCGCATTGGAGCTGAGCGACACCGCCGTCTGACGCGAAGCTGTGGACCACGGTGAACGTCCGCGGGGTGAGAACGGAAGGCTGGAGATTGGCGGATGTCGCATCGAAGTCGCCACCGGCCAACAACCGGCAGAAGACCGTCGACTCCCCACCTTCGAAGCTGACGATCTGGGTGTTGGCAATCAAGACGTAGCTCCCGGCCGGCAAGCCCGGCAGCTCAACAACGGTTTCGAACACTCCGTTGCCCTCGATCTGCCGCTCCGCATCGCGGAACACCGAGTATCCATCGGTTGACTGGCTCTCGGCGAATCGACGCATGAACGCGGCCATCTCGCCGCGGGTCACGGGTGCATCGGGACAGAACCGGTCGTTGGTGGGTGGGTTGCAGCCCCGGGTGATGCCGTTGGCCGCCATCCATTCGATGTCTACTTCGAAGATTGAGTTGTCGTCGTCAGTGAAGGTTCCCGTTGCAGCCAAGACCGCAGTCGGGACCAACGCGCCGAAAAGGAACGCCAGCACGACGATCACCGACACGGGCATCGGCCTACTTGGAATACTCATCTTGACCCTCCCAGAGATGGCGAACTCCCAGAGTAGATGGGCGTGTCGGGGCCGCGCTAGACCACCACCGTTCCCTACTCTCAGAATGGAGCCGCACAGGTTGCCCTCCACGCCGCAGGTTATCGAGCGCCCCTGAGAGCGCGCCGACCGGCAGATAGTGGGCATCTCAAGGATGTCGAGCGTCACTGTGTGTGTCCGAGACCCACACGCATCCGTGCCTGATTGATGATGTGGGCATGTTGCGGGGGGTTTCCCGTAGCGTTGAGGTCGCTGACCGGTTGGCTCTATGCAGTGCCTGCCACCCCGTGTGGGGTTGGCTTTCGAACGAGGTGTCTGCCGGTTGGCGTCTTCGGCCGTGGCGTGGCTCGAAAGAGGCGAGAGCACATCGACCCCGAATCAGGTTTGTCCGCTGCGGTCTCCGTTACCGACAGAAAGGGACATTGCTATGAGTGTGATGATCGGGATCGACCCTCACAAGGGATCCCACACAGCGGTTGTGGTCGACAGCGACGAGGTGGTGATCGACCAGATCCGGGTAAGAACGTCAGCCAAACAGCTGACCCAGCTCCAAGGCTGGGCGTCTGGATACGATGTGCGGTGTTGGGCGATCGAGTCGGCCAGGGGGCTGGGCCATCTGTTGGCTCAGCAACTAGTGGCAGCCGGTGAGCAGGTGGTAGATGTGCCGCCGATGATGGCATCACGGGTCCGGGTGCTGGGTTCTGGCAAGTCACAAAAGAACGACCCGAATGATGCCCGATCGGTTGCGATCGCGGCGTTGCGTCATTCGGGGCTAACGACGGTGGTGGCCGATGACCACCGTCGGGTGTTGGGGTTGTTGGCGAAGCGACACCGTGACGTTGCCAGGTTGAAGAACAAGGCGGCGTGTCGTCTCCATGCCCTTTTGATGGAACTCGTTCCCGGCGGTATTGGGTCAGAAATGACCGTAAACAAAGCGAATTCGCTGCTCAGCGACATCGATGTGACCGATGAGGTGACCCGCCTGCGGGTAGTGATCGCCGGCGAACTCGTCGACGATATCACA
>JAAETI010000593.1 GCA_024228555.1 bacterium
GCCTGTGGTCCCCGGCGGGAGGAAGAAGTCGTTGATGTTCCAGGTGGCCCCAATCCCCGCCACCGTGCCCGACTCCCGGAGAACCCAACCGCTCTGGCTCAAACAGTGCGCTGTGGTAGCGGGTCCGATCCGAGTGTAGAGATCGTAGTTGTACGGATTCGTGCCAGCTTCATTGAACTGCAAGTTTGTCAGCATGATCCCGTTGGGATTGGTCACCTTGACGTTGACGACGAACGTGTCCGCCCAGGTGTGGGTGGTCGACGAGGGGAAGCAGACATTCTGAGCGGAGAGCCCACAGACGAGGATCACGATCGCGATCAGTTGGGTGAGAGCATTGCGCGGATTCAGATAGGAGGTTGTCATGGTCGGTTTCCTGGTTTGTACGGGTTTCTAATCGGTGGCCTTCAACACGGTTGTTGTTTGTCTCTTGGCATGAGGCCAAGCGTTTCAGGCTGAGAGCAGCCGGAGTGACATCTGCGATGTTATGGCGATTCGTGGTGTAGGACCGCGTAGCGTCGTGGCTCACCCCGTTCACGCGTTTCATGGCCGTGGCACGCAACAGAACACCGAATTCTAGCATATTCTTTCACCGGAGCCGCGCGATTGACTCTGCCGCTCGAGAGTTGACGCACCGTATTCGCTGTGGTCCGATCGGAGCGCTCTCAC
>JAAETI010000594.1 GCA_024228555.1 bacterium
CTGAGCCTCGTGTCACATCTCCCCACAGATTCGATGACTGCTGCGGGAGTCCACTCGAATATATACTCAACCCTGCCCATGTACTGCAGTTCTAATGGCGACATAATCCTATTCTACGGTAATTCTTCCAGCCTTGTCACCGGGTTCGTCCCTGGTAATCCGAACGAGCAGTTGAATACATATGTGTACGATGCAGCGGCGGGAGCGGTCACACTCTTAAGCCACGCCGTTGGGCTCCCGACGACCGGAGCGAATCGACACGTTCAACCTACCGGGATCTCCAGGGACGGAGGCACGGTGTTCGTCGATTGCCGTGCTAGTAACATGACCAGCTCCTTGCTCACTGCCAGGAGCTCGCTCTTGGCGATCGACCCGGGAACGACTGCAATCTCACTCGTTTCGCCACTTCTGGGCACGATGTCGTCCACATCGAATCAGGAGTCCCTGCTCGAAGCGGACTCTATCATCAGCGACGATGGCCGCTACATTCTCTTCGACAACGAGTCATCGGATCTGATCGTGGGCCTCCTGCGCCAGAACAACGGGGACAACCTATTCCGGGCGGACCGCTCCGCAGGCACGACGACCTTGCTGAACGACAATGGAGATGGCACAACGCCGTGGCCAAAGCGAGTGACCGCGCCCACCCCCACCACGTACACATGTGTGTTTCATTGCTCGTTCATGTCGCCCGCTTCAAACCCGGCAACTCGTCTGGATGACTGCCCGTAGCATAAGAGCATCTCGCCGGTAGAGCGTCA
>JAAETI010000595.1 GCA_024228555.1 bacterium
CACTATCGAGAATCTAGCTCTGATCGGAACGGTGATTGACTCCGCCACCCAGGCCGGAGCTACAAACGTGCACGGGTTGCGATTCACACTGAAAGACCCGGAGCCGTTGCGCGCACAGGTGCTGGGCCTGGCGGCCAAGCAGGCGAGAGCACATGCCGAGGCGATTGCCACCGGGCTGGACCAGCGGATCGGGAAGGTGCTGGTGGCGCAGGAGGGCGCCGCGATCGGCATTCTGAGTCCGGAATTGCGAGACGCCGCCGGAGCGGCCGCCACTCCCATCGAGCCAGGGTTGGTGGAAGTGCGCGCCACCGTGACCGTGGAAGTGGAACTGCTGTAGCTAGCAGTCAGCAGCGTACCCGGGCGTGGGTTTTGCGTCTACCCTACCGAGGCAACTGGACAGCGGTCACCTTTCCGCGGTCGAGGCGGACCTTGGCTATGCCGCCGTCCGGCAATCGATAGCTCCAGGCTTCCTCCGTGCCCTCATCCCCCAGATTGGCAATCGAGCCATGCGGCCGGCCTAGTTTGGCGATCACGTCATCGCGATCGGTGCCGGTCTCGATCGAGCGGGAGTTTACTGAGGGGAGCGCGACCCCGGCAGGGGGACAAGGGGTAAGAGCCTCCCAATGAAGGAGTTGGGTGCCCTTCCCGCCGTAAGATTCTGTATTACCCTATAACAACATTTTTCGTTGTAATTGTTGCTGCTGCTATTGACTGTCAGAACCTTATTGTTGTAGTATTGTATTACCCTACTATGGCCTCCCTCATTAAGAAGAAGAAAGGCAACCAGCTGTACTACTACGTCGCCGAAAGCGCCCGCGTCAACGGCCAACCCCGCATCGTCAACCAAACCTATCTCGGCAACGCCGAAAAACTGGCCGCCCTGGTCAAAGACCAGACCGCCCCGGTGCCGGTCGAGGCCACTGGCCTCGACTACGGCCTGCCCGGCGCCCTCTGGCTGGCGGCCCAGCGGCTGGGGGTGTTCTCGGTACTGGAGTCGCTGTGGAGGAAGCCTCGTTCCGGCCCCGCCACGGCCCACTATCTGCTGCTGGCGGCCATCCATCGCATCTGTGATCCGGGGCCCAAGACCGAGGTGGCGGACTGGTACCGGGGGACGATCCTGCACAAGTTGTGGGACCTTCCCGCCGAGCGGTTCACCTCCCAAGCCTGCTGGGATTGCTTCGATCACATCGACACCTCGGAGGAAAACGATCAACTCGACCAAGCACAGCATCGGCTGCTGGAGATATGGCGGCAGCAGGAAGTGGTCAGCCAGCGCCTGCTGGCCTATGACACCACTAACTTCTACACCTGGGTCGCCAGCACCAACACCCGCAATAGCCTGGCCCAACGGGGGCGCAACAAGCAAGGCCGGCACGACCTCCGGCAAGTGGGGTTGAGCTATGTGCTGGACGGGATGAACGGTCTCAGTCTCTGCCATCACGTCTATCCGGGCAACGTCGCCGACGCGGATGAATTCCCGGTCGCCTTGGAGCGGATGACGGCTCTGCTGGATCGTCATCAGATCCCGCGCGGCGAGGTCACGCTGGTGATGGACAAAGGCTCGGCGGCGCTGGCGAACACCCTGGAGCTGGAGAAAGCCGGCGTGGGCTGGATCTCGGCACTGCCCTGGAACCAGGCCCCGGAACAGTTGCGGGAACGCGAGGTGGAGAAGCTGGCGCCCTGCAGTAGCCAACAACCGGGCGTCCGCGCGGCCGCCAAGCCGATGGTGATCCACGGTAAGGAATACCTCTGCGTGGTGAAGCATTCGGCCTCCTTTGCCAGCGAGCAACTGCACTCGGTGACGACCTCGATGAGCAAGGCGCTGCAGTCGATGCGCCGGTTGTCGGTAGAGTTGCTCAAGCCCAAGGCGCGATTCACCGAGCAGGGCGTCCGCAAAAAGATCAAGCGTTGGCTCTCGCGGCAGTTCTTAACAGATCTGATCCGCTATGAACTGAACCTCCACCAGGGCCATTGGCATCTGCAGTTCGATTTCAACCACCGGGCGCTGGAGCGGTTGCTTGCTCGCCGCCTGGGCCGCACCGTGCTGCTCACCAATCGTTTGGACTGGACCGCCGAGCAAGTCGCGGCCGGCTATGCCGGACAACAGCAGATCGAGAAGATCTTTCGCGGGCTCAAAAACGGAGGGTGGTTAGGCTGGAATCCGATGCATCACTGGACTGACAGCAAGATCCGGGTCCACGCTTTCTACTGCATGTTGGGCATCTCGCTGCTGCAGTACCTTCACAACCAGGCGCAGACGGTTTGGCCGGGACTTTCGATGGAGCAACTGATCGAGCAACTCCGCCAGATCCAGCAGATTGTCCTGCTCTACCCGCCCCTCGGTGAAAAAGGCCCCAAGCGGGTGGCCACCGTGCTATCGAAGCAGACCTTGGCTCAGCAGAGCCTCGCCGAACTGTTCGCCTTGCAGGATCTGTGTAGTACCCAACGTCGGTAATACCAACCTACCTCCGCCAACCCCATGAATACACACGCTCTTGTTGCCGCCGTTTGTTGCTTCGCAGTAAACTCCCGCTAGGTCACATCTGGCTCACGCTATTTTCCCGACCCGGGTCTCAGATCCTGGTGAGATCAGGAGTTCAGAGTCTCGTGTCGGCTCTTGTGTCGCGTGTGGACCGGAAGACA
>JAAETI010000596.1 GCA_024228555.1 bacterium
ACTCGTAGCTCCACGAACTTGCCGGGGATCTCACGGCAAATCGGAAAACCCAGTACACCAGCGTAGAAGTCGCGCATCGGCTCGATCTCTGTGCAGAGGAGCATCACATAGTCGAGGTTGCGGATCGTACCGAGTCCCGTGGGTTGGTTCATGCATCTAGAGTGGCCGTTTTGTAGCCGAAGCACGCCCACGGCCCGCCACGCCAGTCCCCCACCGACGGGGAGCCCTTTGATCAGCGGTCGACGGCGGCGACCGGTGGCACAGCTTGACCCAGGCTCAGGGGGTCTGCCTCGAGAGGTCGGGCGAACCACTCTTCGGCTGAGGTGGCAAGCCCCGTACGGCGAAGAGCCGACTTGATCCGATGCACTCCGGTGGCGTCATGGGCTGCCAGCCGTCCCGCCAGTTCGGCCACAGAGGACAAGACGTCGGACTCGGGGACACTCTGGTGGGCTAGTCCGAGGGCGACCAAGGTCGGGCCGGCCAAGCGGTCACCGAGGAGGGCCACCCTGGCGGCCAAGGCCTCGGAATGGCGGAGGCGCAACCAGGCCATGTTCATGGGGGCCGCCATCCCCTGCTGGATCTCGCCAACCTGGAGGAAGGATTCGTCGCCGGCGATGAGAAAGTCGCAGCCCAGCGCCAAGGCGGCGCCCCCGTTCACGGCGGCCCGCTGGAGGGCCCCGATCACAACGGCGGGCAGATCGAACAAGGCTCGGTGGGCTCGGCGCCACTCCTGGCCGAAGGTGGGGACCCAATCCGGTTGGGGCTCGGCCCCGAACTCCTTCAGGTCAAGACCGGAACAGAAGGCATCCCCGGCACCCCGCAGCACGACGACGGTTACCTCCGGGGTCGAGCCCAGCTCCTCCAGCCGGTCGGCCAGCTCGGTGGCCATCGGCCCGATCAGTGCGTTGCGGCGCTCGGGTCGATTCAAGACGAGGGTGGCGATCCGACCGTCGTCTCCGCTGCGTTCGAGTAGTACGTACCGGTCCATATCTCGAGTGTCCTCATCTCCGACCATCGGCCGGGCCGGTCTGACCGAACAATAGGGCCCTTCCTCCCCACCAGCCAGGACGGGGTGTGGTCAGCCACCAGGATCTGTCCGCTTCTGGCAAGAACGAAGTGTTCCGATCGAGATCAGTAGCTCTGGGCGGCGAGCCCGGCAGCGTGCCAGACTCGGTCGATGACCAGTGAGGCTCTCGTGTTGGCCGATGAACAGGGCGTCATCCGTCTTTGGAACTCCGTCGCAGCTCGACGATTTGCTGGCCATCTCTTGCCGGTCAAGGATCCTCACGGCGTGGAAGAGCTGAGATGTCGATGCTCACTCGGATAGTGGCCGTGTTTGGGGCCGCGGCGAGGGTCGCTCCTAGAGGACAACGCAGCGCTCGGCTGATTCGCCAAGTTGGTGTGGCTGCCGTTGTGGTATTGGTTGGCTGTGGGCAGGGCGAGTCCACGGGTGTGGCTGAGTCCGGTGTTGAGCCGACGGTGGCCTCAACTATTGCGACATCCGTGGATCCTGACGCTGGCACAGGAACAAGTGGTCAGGTGTCAGAGTCAGCTGGTGGACAGGCCGAGCTAGCTCCGGGTGAGCTGATGGCCGTGATCGATGACCCCGATGGGTACACGAACGTCCGAGCTGGCGAAGGTGTCGACTATGACGTCGTGATCAGGGTCGTCGAAGGCGACGTGTTCTACGTTATCCCTCAGGGTGGAGACCAGGACTGGTGGCCCGTACGTACGACGAGCGGGCACTCGGGGTTCATGCATCGCAGCCGGATCGAGCTGGTCCAGAACTAGCCATCGTCGCCATTCCTGGCTGAAGGCGGGAATCCATTCGTCAACGTATGCGAGGGACGGCCGAGAGGACGAGCCTGCGGCGATCCTCGCGTCGCTATCGGTAGGCTCCCGCTGTGCCCCGGCTCTGGACCGAGAATCCCCTCTTGGCTGCGGTCTACGACGTCGAGTGCGCCGGCCGATGGGATCACGGCTTCTATTTGGACCTGGCCGAGGAACTCGGTGCCCACTCGGTCGTCGACATCGGTTGCGGTACTGGGGTCTTCGCGGTGGATCTCGCCCGCCGCGGCCACCAGGTGATCGGCGTCGATCCTGCCGGTCCGATGCTGGACATCGCTCGACAACGATCCGCCTTGGGCCCGACAGTCCATTGGATCCATGGACACGCTGACGACGTGCCGACCGGGTCCGCAGATCTTGCGGTGATGATGGGACACGTCGCGCAGTACTTTGTTGACGATGAAGACTGGACGAGCGCCCTGAGGCAGATCCACCGAATCGTCACGCACGGTGGTCGCTTGACATTCGAGACGCGCAATCCTGCAATCGACTGGGCGAAACAATGGAAGCGGGAGAAGACGATCGCGACCTACCCTCACCCCGAAGGCGGTGAGTTCACGTCCTGGGTCGAAGTCGTCAGCGTGACCGGAGCGCCGGAGTCGTATGCACTGACTCACGAAGGGCACACGCGATTCCCCGACGGACGCCACCTGGTCGCCTCGGAGACACTCCGATTCCGCAGCGAAGGCGAGCTCCTCATGAGTCTCCAAGAGGCCGGCTTCGATATCGAAACGACCTGGGGGGACTGGGACCGCTCCCCCGCCGACCGAGCGAGCGAAGAGCTGATAGTGATCGCAAGGCGGCGGTGAAGGATCGAAGTGCCGGCCGAGAGGGCTACGCAAAAGAACCGTTGTTGCACGACCGCTAGCGCGACCAGGCAAGATCGGCCCCTGTCCAACACGAAGCCAGCTCGTCTCATTTCGCTGCTGCTTGCGAGTGGTCTAAAGCCAGCCGTCGAGTGCGTCTAGGAACTGAGGGACGTGGCCATACCAAACGGTGTGTCCGGCGCCTGGGATCTGGCGAACTTCGACACCGGCTTCTCTCAGCTGTGCGACATCATCGGACGGAACGTGCTCGCTCGGGTCGGGCAGGATCGCGAGCGAGCGGATCCCAGATGGTGGCGGGTGATCCATGCCTCGAAGGGATCCGACCAAACTGAGCGATGTCGCGACATCGAATCGTTCGGCCGCGTCAGCTTCAATCTGTCTATCTCGATCGCTCCAATGGGATCGGTGCTCCTGGAGCCACGAGAGGGTCCGTTGCGCCTTGGCATCCTTCAGGAGCTGCATTGTCTCCTCTCGGGGTCTGCTGGGCGGCAGTCGGAGCGGGGTGTCTACGAACACGGCCCGCTCCACTCCCAAACCGTGTGCACCGTGGGCCAAGATCAGCCCACCCAACGACTGGCCGATGGCCAGCTCCGGGTCTGGGCACAAGTCGATGATCTCATCAATAGTCGAGTCAACGGTCGCATCGGGATTCCGAGGTGTGCGCCCGTGGCCAGGAAGATCTACGGAAACCACTCGGTAGCCGGCGGCTGCGATGCCTGGCGCCACTTCCCACCACATGAGACCGTCTCCGAATTGCCCATGGAGCAAGAGGGCCGTACGGTCGCCCTGACCCCAGACATGAACGTGTAGACCTCTGTCCGGCACGCTCACAGCCTACGACTCACGATGTCGTCAGACCGTTGCACCAATCAGGCATCTGTCGCGTCGGGGAACTGCCGCCTCATTTCGATGGGGCCCTTCGGCTCTATCAGACGCTGACTGATCCGACCAACATTCTTGGAGGTCCTGAACCCAATCAGGAGGTGCGGATGAGTCTGTGGTCAGAAACTGCCATAGCGAGCGCGGCGGCTGAGAGGGCTTTCGCCGTTCTTCAGGTCCTCTTGGGCGCGGCCTGTCGGCGCGCCTAGCAATGCATCACGACCGGAGACACCAGCGCTCGGCGGCTCGCACGCTGTGGGCCTTCCTGCAGATCGGGGGCCACGTCCTCGCCCCCTGGAGACGCCGGTGGCGGCAACGATGGGGAGCTCGTCCCGAGGAACCCGATCCCTCCTTGCTCGGGGAGGACCTCATACCCAACCCTGCCTGGGAGTTCACCCACGCCGTCTCGATCGCCGTACCGCCAGAGGACGTCTGGCCGTGGATCGCCCAGATCGGGCAAGGGCGGGGCGGGTTCTATACCTTCGAGCTCCTCGAGAACGTCTTCGGCTGTCGCATCACCAACACCGACCAAGTCCTGCCCGAACACCAGAAGGTCACTGTTGGTGACGAGATCCGGCTGCACGTGAACTCACCAGCCCTGCACGTAGCTCTCGTAGAGCCCGGCCAATCGCTCGTGCTGCGAGGTTGGCCCGTGCACGTACCCGGAACCGAATCCGACAACCTGTGGGCCTTCCACCTGCTCACCGATGGTCCCGGTCGTTGTCGCCTCCTAGCGCGAGGCAAGGCCATCCATGGCCCATCTCTGACCGATCGTTTCTTCTTCTCGCCGTTGCTGATTGAGCCGATCGGGTTCGTGATGGGCCGCGAGATGCTACTCGGCATCAAGGAGCGAGCCGAGAACATGACGCTGCCACCAGGCTGACAAGCGCTGAAGTCCTTCGGCTAGAAGAGGTCCCAGAGCAACGCCCCGAGCGCGGCCAACAAGGTCCCGCCTCGCCAGAACTACCACCACTAGCGAGCCATCCTGCAAGGCGGAAGCGAGCAGGGCGACGCCATCATGACGGGTGATGACCACCGAACACCGTCACCGCCATGGCGGGATCTCTCAGCCAAAGCGAGATAGCTCAAGTCCAAGACGTGGTGGCTGGTCATGAACCCGCCTCTCGTCTACGAGTGGTTTGGCGGGCGTCGGGCTCAGCGAGGGTGTTCTTCTGGGAAGGCGTAGTGCTGCAACTCGAGCATGTACTCGAGATCGTGCTCCTTGTCGTCGCGTCCCTCCCGATCTCGAGCCTCATCCGAGAACAGCTGCCGCACGGGGCGAGGGTGTTCTCGTGGGGCCGGGACCTCGGGATGGTCAGGATCGACCATGTGGAGCGCTAGCTCTTCCGCAGCCAGCTGCAAGTCCTCGTCAGAGTCATCGTCGTGTGGGAGGAAGTCCCACTCGTCAGAGATGGGCACGCCACGATAGTACGGAAGTTGCCTCGCTATTGGAAGGGTTCTCGTCCTTCGACACCGAGCTGGCACACCCTTCGCGACCCGAGAGCGGGCAGATGTGGGGGAGGCCGGCAAGGGCAGGCGGTGCTCGATGGTGATGGTGCGGTAGGCCCAAGGGTCGGTCGGAGCAAGCATCATGAGCTTTGGCTTGTGCCGTCCATCGAGGCGCTGCGTTGGTGGTGTCGTTGGTCATAGCGATCCGGTGCTGCTGTATCCGACGTCGGAGTCGGTCAGAGCCTTCACGAATCCTAGGGTGGTTCAGGTTTGGTCAGTATGGACGGTCTGTTGGGGCTATCGGGGCAGGGAAGTCGGCGTCTCCCTCCAGCGTTCGGTCGATGGTTGCTGCACAGGCTTGGCCGTCGGCGATAGCCCAGGTCACGAGGCTTGTGCCACGTGCCATATCGCCGCATGCAAGAACGCCCTCGGCGACCGTGGCGTAGGAGTGGTCGGGGGCGGCTCAGGATTGTGGTCGATCTGGACTACCCCGGAAGCTCCTTGACGGTTGGCGGTCCCAAGACAGTCCGCAACGGTATCACCGCCACCGATGGTGACGGCACTGGCGCAGAACCGAAACCACCTTCGGACGCGTTTGGTGCGACAAGACCCTTCGCTAGGACGACAGTCCGATGGTGTTCCAGAGTTCGATTGCCCGACCATACCGACTATCGCTCACGCGACCCGTAACGTCGATCCGACCTGATGGGTGAATGCCTTCGCCTATCGTATGCGCTGTGTGAGGCTCTCGCCGCAAGGCACTCTTCCCAGTTCGGAGGGCTTCTTGCCAGCCTCGATTAGGCAGAATCCGGGCATCCCCCTTGACGTAGTCACCCTCCTTGGGCGGGATCAGCGCTCCGATGTTGTGGAGGCCAAACTCTTGGAGGGCATTGCTGCCGGTGGCTTCGGTTTCGATCGCTGCCACCTGGTTCCCTTTGTAGGCAAGGATGCTTCTTACGTGAACAGCCACTCCTGCTCATGTCTGCTGTCCTACCTGCCCTAGAGCCTCGCCCCCTATGAGTGGAGCGGTTGCTCTTGCTCGATCCACGGACCGACACCGCTAATGCGATCGATCATCACTCTCACCACGACGCAGTCGGGTGAGTCGCGCAATGCCAAGGGATGACGAGCAAGGCCTGCGTACTTCATTGCCAGCTCGTCCATGAGGACCGGGTCAGGTCCAGGCTCGATGCTGGCCCGACCCCGGATGAGGAGATGACGCTGAAACCCGCGCTTACTGCGTTCGGTGTCCTCTACTGACAGCAGAATCCGTGGATCCCGGGCCAGGTTCTTGGCCTTCTGGCTGTTGACGTTGGTACCAAACAGGATCTCGTCAGCCTGCGTGATCACCCAGACAACGGAAACCTGTGGCGACCCGTCAGCATTGCTTGTCCAGACGTGAGCGACAGCATCTGAGCCAAGGAGCGTCTGTGCAGGAGCCGGAATCGAGACCATCGCTGACCTCCCTATGGGTAACCTCCCCTATGTTCAACATACCTGACCTGGGGTAAATGGTCAATCTCTCGACGCCACGATACGGGCCCAGTGTTCCGATCACGAGCCTCATCAGCGAACGGTTGTCGCTCCGGCGAAGATGCTCCCGCGGGGCTCGGACATTTCTGCTGTCGGGATCGAACAGGTGGAGCGCAAGCTCTTCTGCAGCGAACTCGGTGTCTTCGCCGAAATCAGCCAAGCGGGCATCGCGACAAGAGCGCATTTGGACTTTCACGCCGATCCGTAGGGTTGAACGTTGCTGGCCGCAAAACGGGAGTGTCAGATAAGGGGTGGATCTGATCTGGTATAGGACGTTGAACCTGTTGGGTTTGGCCGAAAGGCAAGGCTATGACAGGTGATGATGAAGGTGTTGCTCCTGTTGGGTCATCGACAAAGAACAAGGGCAAGTGACCAACCGGCCCGTGTATACCGCTATTGGTGCCACCGTTGACGCAAGAACGTGTGTTGACCCAAGAACGCTTGATGAGCCTCTGAAAACTAGCCCTCAACGCACTTATCATCACCTTCGAAGGAAGACTCCTCTAGAAACCGCACCCACGACTCGATACATCGAAACAGTCAGACCAGTTACACCAATAACCTGACAGTATGAGCGGCATTGGTACGACCTAGCGTGTCCATGGTCGGTGTCGGCCGCCAGCAAAGACACGGAGATCATTGACACGGACGAGCGGGCAATTCAGTGCGGACACCAGCAAGTCGGACCAGGGCCGATGGCTAGTCTGAGCAGGATGACGACCAAGCTGATCGCCATCGAGATCACGACCTCTGATCCTGGTCGGTGTCGCCAGGTCTATCGGGCCGTTTCCGGCACCGAACACGAGCAACGGGCGGGGGCAGATTGGCTGCCGGTGGGAGACGCCTGGCTCATCTTCCGCCCCAGTTCCGACTTGGGTGAGCCTGATGGCGTTACCACCATCGAGTTGGAGGTCGATGACCTGGCGATGCGGGCCGCGACGATTGGCCATTGGGAACCCGATCTTCACCACGATGACGAGCGCCTGGAGTTCGACTCCAACGGCATCAGAGTCGGCGTCAGCCTGACTGGTTCGATCAAACCTTCAGCCCGCTCCGACTCCCCCATCGGGGCCAGGCTCGACCATCTGGCCCTTCTGGTCGCCGACCTGGAACGGGCTAGCGAACGGTGGGAGGCCATAGTCGGTGCGGAGGCCGAACAGATGGGCTTTCACCCCCTCTCCGGCGGGGCTTTCTCAGCAGCCCGACTCCACCTCGGACCGGCCATGATCGAACTGGTCTGTCCGACACCGGGCCACGACACCCCGATGGCCTCCAGACTGGCCAGCCATGGAGAGGGCCCCGCCGCCCTGGCTCTGCCGGTCAGTGACTTGGAGGCAGTGCTGGATCATCTCCGGACGATGGAAGTTCGGGTCGATCATCGTCCACCTCACTGGATGATCCATCCTCGCCATGCCTCCGGAGTGCTGGTGCAGCTGACCCCACGGGTCGAGCACTGACCCAGAACGGCCTGAGGACCGCAGCGCCCCGGCGGCACTGCGGTCCCGATCAAGGTTCGGGGCACCCGAGCGGGTGCCCCAAAGGGCTCAGTTGGCGATGGCGTCGAGGACGTCGAGGCGTCCGGCCCGACGAGCAGGGCCCCATGCCGCCACCAGCCCCGCAATTCCAGCCACGGTGACCAGGATCAAGATCCTGGTAGTGGGCACGGCCAGGGTCGAGGTGATCGACGCGGGCAGGGCAACGACGGCCGCCCAACCGAATAGGATTCCGACGCTGACCCCCAACACAGCACCCAGAAGGGCGACCAGGGCGGCTTCCAAGCGGATCATGGTCCGAAGCTGGCGCCGGCTCATACCGACGGCCCTCAGCAGGCCCAGCTCCCGGGTCCGCTCGAAGACCGACAAGGCCAGGGTGTTGGCGATCCCGATCAGGGCGATGATCACGGCCAGAGCCACCATCACGTTGATTGTGGCCAGGGCCTGATCGACCATGCCTTCGAGCGAATCGACGAATTCACTAGCAGTGGCGACGGTGACCATTGGGTAGGCCTCGGCTATTGGGGCGAGAGCTGCCGCCGCCTGGCTTGGCGTCACCCCGTCCGCCAGTGAGAACCCGATCCAGGCATCGGCGGGCTCAGCCCCAACCTCGACCCAGGTGGCGAGGTCCAACAGATAGCCCTCCTCGACGATGACGTCGTCTTCGTAGACACCGATCACGGTGAGGTCACGTTCGACCCCGCCACCGAAGGTCATGGACACGATGTCACCGACCCGAATCGACTCTGAGGCTGCGACCTCGTCTGAGATCAGAACGGGATCGGAGATGGTTGGCTCGACGGCCAGCCCGCTGCTGATGCCGAAGTCGAACAGATGCTCGGCGGCCACGAGGTTGGTTCCCGTGATGCCGGTGAGCTCTCCACCAACTCGAGCCTCGTCATAGCGGAAGCTAGCAACGGGACCGGTCTCGGCCAGGTCGTCGAGGTCGGCGGCAACGGCGGGGGTGAAGTAGCTGTCACCGTTCTCGTCGATGAGATAGTCGGCCTGGACCGAGCTCTCCAGGGTGGATCGGAGCTCGGCCTTGACCGACTCGCCAACCACCAGAGCCATCGCCACCATGGCCAACCCGATCATGAGAGCGGCGGCTGTCGTAGCCGTCCGCTGGGGGTTGCGGCCGGCATTGTCCTGGGCGAGGCGCCCTGAGACTCCGAACAAGCGGCGCCCGGGCCATCCCAACATGGTGGTAAGAGGGACAGCGACTACTGGACTGGCCATGGCCAGCCCGGTGAACATCCCGATGGCACCAACTGCAAGTAGGGCGACTACCGATGCAGTTGTCGAGGCAACGAAGAGGCCGAGACCACCGGCGACGGCACCGGCGGCGAGCAGGCCGACTCCGACCAGAAGTCTGGTGCGTCCACTGGCAGCTCCGGCTGCGGCCCCATCACGAAGGGCAGCTATAGGCGAAACTCGCGATGCCCGGCGGGCTGGCCCGATGGCAGACACCATGGTGGCCCCGATCCCAACGACGGCGGCCACGATGATGGTCCGACCAGAGATGATCACCGGTGAGTCGGGAAGCTGGGCACCGATGGCGTCGAACAGAGCCCGAAGGCCGAAGGCGACCCCGACCCCGGCACCGATGCCAATGGCTGAGGCAGCTGAGCCGATCACGGCTGCTTCGGCCAGAACTGAGCGGCGCAGCTGGACTGGATCGGCCCCGACGGTTCGTAGCAAACCGAGCTCTCGGGTTCGTTGACCCAACACGATGGAAAAGGTGTTGTAGATGATGAAGATCGAAACGAACAAGGAGATACCGGCAAACCCGAGGAGGATGTTGCCAATCACGTCGATCCCACTGTTGAAGTCGGCTCGTTGCTCGGATTCAAGAGTGGCGTTGTCGACGATCTCTGCCCCGGTGGCCAACACCACCAGTTCCGATTCGACGGCGTTTCGATCGGCACCGTCGTCGACCGCGACCTGGATCGAATCATAGCCGTCGATGCCAACCAGCTCTTGGAGGACGGGCAGATCGAACTGCATCAGGGTCGCACCCAGAGTGTCGTTGTCGGCCCCGAAGCTGACCAACCCCGTCAGGGTGGCCTGGGTTCGACCTCCGGGAGTGATCAGGTCATAGGTTTGACCGACCGAGAAACCATGGTTGGCGGCGGCGTCGAGATCCATCGTGAACTCGCCAGGCTGGCGGGGTGGTTCGCCTTCGACCATGGTGAAACTAGAGAGGCGGGCATCGTCGATCCAGGCGAAGGCCAGCTGGGGCGGCCCGGCCGTCGATATCTCTTGGCCATCGGCGTTGATGGGGCGGATCGTGTTGTCGGCTTCGACCACGGGAGCGGCTACCGCCACTCCTTCGACATCGGCCACCTGGTCGAGAAGGGCGGGTGACAATGGTTCGGACCGGCCGAGGTCATCGACGGGGCGCACCTCGAAGTCTGTTCCGCCGACAATCTCTCCCGACAGGGTGTTGAAACTGGACCGCAGTCCGTCAGTCAAGACGAACGACGATACGACGAACGAAACCGCCAGGATGACGGCAAAGGTGGTGAGGGCGAACCGCAGCCGGTTGGCGGCGAGGTTCTTGAGGGTCAAGCGCAGCATCTTCGTGCTCCTTCCTGTTCCGTCGGCTCAGTTGCCGAGGCCGCGCATGCGGTCAAGGATGGAGTCGGGAGTTGGGTCATCGAGGTGGCTGACGATGCGGCCATCGGCCAGGAACACGACCCGGTCGGCGTGCGATGCGGCCACGGGGTCGTGGGTGACCATCACGATTGTCTGGTCGAGGTCGACTACGGCGCGGGCCATGAAGGCCAGGATCTCGCTTCCGGTACGGGAATCGAGGTTGCCGGTTGGCTCGTCGGCAAAGATGATGTCGGGTCGGCTGGCGAGGGCCCGGGCTACCGCCACCCTCTGTTGTTGGCCGCCCGAGAGCTCTGATGGACGGTGACGGAGCCGATCGCCGAGTCCTACGGCGGTCACGACATGGTCGATCCAGGACTGATCGGGCCTGACACCGGCCAGGTCGAGAGGGAGGGTGATGTTCTCGATAGCGCTCAGGGTGGGGATCAGGTTGAAGGCCTGGAAGACGAAGCCGATCCGGTCTCGTCGCAGTCGCGTCAGCTGTCGCTCGTTGAGCGACGACAGGTGGACGTCACCGATGAAGACTTCACCGGCACTGAGCTGGTCGAGGCCCGCCATGCACTGCATCAGGGTTGATTTTCCGGAACCCGACGGGCCCATGATGGCGGTCATCTTGCCGGTGGCGAAGGATACGTCGACGTCGTCGAGGGCGATGATCTCGGTGTCACCTGAGCCGTATACCTTGCGTGCCCGTAGGGCTGTAGCCGCATTTTGGCCCAATCCGGCTCGGGTCGGAGCGGGGGCGTCGAGAGTATCTAACATGCCGGGTACCTACTTCTGAGGAGTCATTGGTCTACTACCCTCGAAGGTAGGAAGAATCGGATTGGCCGCCCATCGGGTCTTGTCCTGATCGGACCCTCACCTGACCCGGAGGCCTCTCAGGGTCCCGGCCCGTTTCATCTCAGGGTTGATCTCGCCTCGTTTACGAGGTCCGCTGGTGAACCAGGGTCATGGCGAAGCTCGAGATCTCAGCAGGCGGAAGGGGTAGACCCTGGCCTAGTCTCCCAGTGACTGGCGTTGACCGGATGGCGATCGTCGTCGGGTCGACGTTGGACGTGTTGTCTAGCTCGAAAGGTCCGGTCATGCAGATCCTGTTCAGAGGGGGCAAGCTCTTCGACGGTCACAACCCGCCCACCGAGGGCTTGGGTGTTCTTGTTGATGGGGGCAGAATCGATCGGGTGGCTCCGGAGGGGGATTTCGATGGTTTTGCGGGCCAGACCGTCGACACCAGCGGTGGCACCCTGCTACCCGGACTGATCGACTGTCATGTGCACCTCTGCCTCGGGGGTGACCCCAACCCTCTGGCTTTGGGTGCGGGCACTCCAGCAGGTCAGATCGTATTGGACGCCCTGGGTAGGGCCCAGGCGACCCTCGCGGGCGGCATCACCGCCATACGCGACTGTGGGGGCAAGGACTACCTCGAGCTCTCGGTTCGCGATGCTTGCAACAGTGGAGCGCAGATGGGTCCGACTATCCGAGCGGCCGGTCGCATGATCTGTATGACTGGCGGCCATGGCAACCCCATCGGCCGGGTGGCCGAC
>JAAETI010000597.1 GCA_024228555.1 bacterium
ACATCGTGCGCGGCTCATGAGCCTCGAACCTCCGCGTGGGTCTGAGATGGGTGTTCAACCCTCGTGTCAGCTCGCCCTGAGATGATCATGGCCCTGAGATGATCAGTCTATGGCCCTGAGATGATTGGCCCTCTCTGAGATGATCAGTCTCAGGCGTTGGAAAGTCTGTGCAGTTGGCGGGGTGGCGGCGGATTCTGGCGGGCCGCCACGCGTTGGACGAGGGCTATGGACCGGGACCCGCGTATTCCTTGCCGTATTGGGGACGCCGAGACGGCACGGGGCGTGCTTCACCGGGGTGGTGTCTCACGCACGACCGGTTGTTCAGGGCGCGAACTACGCGCTGACGCGGCGGACCAATTATCGCAAAGCGTTCCTCGCGCCGTGGCACGCGGGAGTCGACCAAGCATGGTTGTACGCGCTGGGGCATTCGCAGCAGCAGACGGGCGTTTCGCTTCACTGCGCCTCGAAGGTGATCAATCACCATCACCTCGACATCACGGACAACGAAGAGAAGCGTCCCGAGTTTCTCCGACTCTTTCACGGCGAAGTGAGCTGCGCTCTGAACACACTGTTGGGCCGGCAGAGGTATGACGAGCCCGGTCAACTGTGGGACGACCGTCCGACTCACGTGATGCGGTTGTTGGATCCGCAGGCGCAGGCATCGCACCTCGTCTACGAGTCCGTCCAGTGCGTCGCTGCTGGCTTGGTCAGACGGCCCGAGCACATGCCGGGTTTCGTATTCGACTTCGGTATGTGGAAGAGCGGAGCCATTCGCATTCGGCGTCCGGACTTCTACTTCGATACCAAGGGGAGAGACGAATATGTCTCTGTGACTTTCACGCCCCCGGCGCAGTTGTACCGGGCCTTTGGCGGCGACCTCGACCGGCTGGTCCACCACATGCGGCGACTTCAGGCCGAAGCCATCCGTGAGCTAAACGCCGCCCGCAAGTGGCCGGTGATGGGAGTGCAACGCATCAAGCGCATCCATCCCTACAGCGAGCCCCGCACGCGGCGCAAGACCGGTGGCGAGGTCATTGCCAGCTACAAACAAGGCGCTCGAGGGCTCACTGGACGGCGGGTTCACATCCGAGCCAAGCAGGAGACTTCCGCGTTTCGGCGCGACAACCGAGACGCGGTCGAAGCCCTTCGAGCCGGCAACGCGAGCACGTTTCCCTACGGCACCTACAAGCTGCCCCAGCTGTTCGACATCACCGTCGAACCGCCCAACCCCGCGCTGCTCATCACCGGACCCGAGCCCACGCTCGACCAAGCGAAGGCCGAGCTGCAGTCGGAGCCCGCCAACGCGGGCAACCCACAGGTTGCGCAGATCCTTGGCGACGTCCGCGCCGCCTTCAAAGAGGAGTCCGTCAACTTGGTGAACGTCGACGCGGTCGAACTCGTCGACGAACGCTCGCGCCTCCCAGCCGAGTTGCTCGCGTCGAGCGCACGACCCGACGCCGCGGTGAAACGTCGTTTCGACAAGAACGAATCTTGCGATGCCCGGAGCATCGTCGTGCTCCGCGACGTCCGACGGGGACGACCTCGCAAGACGGTTCCAAGTGTTGAGAGCACGCGCGCCAAGCAGAAGCCGACAGGTTCAGACCCACCGGCCTAGCCACATCCGCGTTCGCGAACGCGCTGCGTGAGGCTCGCGCGGCGCATCGCTGCGTTTGCAGTTCGGCAAATCGGTAGTTCATCTACAGATCTCGCCGAACAACAGCCACTCGCACGGCAACCGAAGCGCGCACAAGCACCTGTGCGGCACATCGCGGAGCCGCCAAGGCGACGGACCGCCCCAACCGGCGCTTACCCAAAGGAGGACCTGGGACCGATCTTCTCTTCTGTAGCTCCCGTCGCTGCCCGGCGGCATTTCGCCGTCGCCGGAGCAACTCTCAACTAATCCGTGGTCCGAAGAAACGGG
>JAAETI010000598.1 GCA_024228555.1 bacterium
CAGGGAGCCGCAAGCGAGTATTGAGTAAAGATTTGAGGATCCGGTTTTCTGTAGCAAGATACACATTACGTAAAAGGAGTACCTGGTCTACTGTCCCAGTGATGTAGGCCAGAACACGCACGCAATCCATATAATTACCCACCGCCTATTAGAATCAATAAGCCAATTATAGGTCTCATTTGAGACCGGATACAAAGGCATTGTGAAACGTACGTCAGGTGCTAAAATGTTGATATCTCAATACGTATGAGTTTTTTGACCATACGAGATGTAGTCATCAACGTCAGCATGAACTGGATCAGTCGTACCATGGATCTAAGGATCAATCATCATCCAGAAATATGCAATAGAATCAACTGACTCCTATTTTCGGGACCCACAGACTCGCGGCTTATCACCTGTACCAGCCTTCGTTGTTTTCTATATCGATCGGTTATTCCCCAAGTAAGTGCTATTTGGACCTGATTCCGGCTATTATGGTCATTGGTTCCTGTCTCATGAAACAGGAAACCAATGACCATAAAAGAGAAACGGCATTGGAGATTGCAGTCGCCAACGTACTATGGACGAACACAGCAAACTGCCCTCCGATTCAGTATCGGACACTGCTTCAGAGGAGGCGGAATACAGCCAGGTTGCTGTCCTCGAGCAGACCCTGTGGAAACAGCTCGGTGACCCGAAGGGACTGGAGGCCTTCGCCCAGGCCTGGCTTTCTCTGCAGTGCCGCTTCATCAAGGGTGCCCGTCAGGGCATCCTGGTGCTACGCGGCGACAATACCCGGAGCTACGCACCCGTTGCCCGCTGGCCCGAAAACCAGGAGAGCGCCGCGGATCTCACGACGACCGCCGAGCTGGTTCTCGGGGAGCGGCGAGGCATCATCCGCAAACTCGATGTGGGGAGGGGTGATACCGCAGGCGAGTTCACCGCCGTTCTCGCGTATCCCGTGCTGATTGAGGATGGTATTCACGGAGTCGTCGCCATCGAAGCGACGGTGCACACCGAATCCCGCCTGGGTTCAGCCATGCGCCAGCTGCAATGGGGTGTGGCGTCGATACGCGACCGCTTGCGTCGTGCCCTCGTGCAGTCGCAGAAAGAGGTTATCGACCAGACCACCCTCGCGCTGGATATCATGTCCACCGTACCGGAGCAGGAGCGCTTCCAGGCCGGCTGCCGCACCGCAGTCACCGAGCTCGCGACGCGCATCGATTGCGAGCGGGTCAGTGTCGGATTCCTGAAACGCGGACACGTCGAAGTCGTGACGGTCTCCCACAGCGCCGAGTTCGGCAAACAGATGAACCTGGTACAGATGCTTGGCGAGGCAATGGACGAGGCCATTGATCAGCGTACCATCCTGCGCTATCCGCAATACCAAGATGACGAACCCATGGTGACGCGCGCGCACCGGGAGCTCGCCCACACCCACGGCGCGGGTACGATTCTGACTGTTCCCATGTTCCTGCGCGATCACTACATCGGCGCCTTCACCTACGAGCGTCCGGGCAATACACCCTTCGATCAGCGCGCCATCGATCTGCTTACGGGTGTGACCGCGATGCTCGGCCCGGTACTCGACGAGAAGCGGCAGAACGATCGCTGGTTGATCAGCAAGGCGGGGAAGTCCGTCGAGCGTCAGGTCGGCAGGCTCCTGGGGCCGGGCCACATCATCCGCAAACTCGTGGCAGCGGCGGCGATCCTCCTGGTTGCGCTCGGCTATGTCGTCGACGGCGAGTATCGGGTTGCGGCCGACGCCCGCATCGAGGGCAAGGTCCAGCGAGCCCTGATCGCTCCGTTCGACGGCTATATCCGCGAGGCGCCGGTGCGCGCCGGTGAGATCGTCGGGGAAGGCACACTGCTGGCCGCGCTCGATGACCGCGACCTGGCCCTCTCGCGGCTCAAACAGGTGACCGAACGGGCACAGAACCAGCACCGTTTCGAGGAGGCATTGAGCCAACGCGACCGCAGCGAGACAAATATCATCAAGACACAGATCAAGAAGGCCGACGCACAGATCGCACTGATCGACGAACAGCTTGCCCGCGCGCGGATCGCCGCACCATTTGCCGGCATCGTCGTCGCCGGGGATCTCAGCCAGGAGATTGGCGGCGCCGTGCGTCGCGGTGAGCCACTGTTCGAGATCGCGCCCCTGGATGAGTACCGCGTCATCCTCAAGGTCGACGAGGCCCAGATTGCCGATCTCGAGGTCGGACAGCGGGGCGAGCTGCTCGCCACCGCCCTGCCTGGCACACCGTTTCCGCTGGTCGTGACGCGCATCACCCCGGTCGCGGAGACCCACGATGGCCTCAATACCTTCCGGGTCGAGGCCGAACTCGAGCAGGCATCGACCCGACTGCGCCCGGGCATGGAAGGAGTGGGTAAGATCGATATCGGCCAACGCAGGCTGGTATGGATCTGGTCGCGCTCGTTGATCGAGTGGTTCAGGCTCTGGTCCTGGCGCTGGCTGTCATAGTGAAGAGTGATATCGCGTGAGCACCTCATTTTTCAGCCCTTCCTGGTATCGCGTCGCGGATCTCAAACCACGCCTGCGCAGTCACGCCCAGATTCACCGGCAGCGGTTCCGCGGACAGGTCTGGTACATCCTGCAGGACCACCAGACGGGACACTTCCACCGTGTCTCCCCCGCCGCCCACCTCATGATCAACCTGCTGAACGGGCAACGCAGCGTAGGCGAAGTCTGGCAGATCGTCGGCAAACGGCTCGGCGACGACCAGCCGACCCAGGGCGAAACCATCCAGCTGTTGACTCAGCTGCATCAGGCCGATCTGTTGCGCGGCGAGTTGCCGCCAGACCTCGATGAACTCGCGCGCCGCTCTGACAAGCAAAAAAGGCGCAAGCTGCTCACACGCATACGCAATCCGCTCGCGCTGCGCTTCCCGCTGATCGATCCGGAGCGTTTCCTGCGGGCGACCGCACCGCTGATGGCGCCGGTGTTCAGTGTGACAGGCTTCATCGTATGGCTGGCGCTGGTGGGCTGGGGCCTGGTGCTCGCGGTGACCCACTGGTCCGGGCTCACCGGCAATATTGCCGATCGGGTACTGGCCGGCGAAAACATCCTGCTGATGCTGCTCGTCTACCCGCTCATCAAGGCGGTCCACGAGTTTGGCCACGCCTACGCGGCCAAGCGCTGGGGTGGCGAGGTCCACGAGATGGGCATCATGTTTCTGGTGCTGATGCCCGTTCCCTATGTAGACGCCTCGACCTCCGCCGCCTTCCGCTCCCGTTGGCAGCGCGCCGTGGTCGGTGCGGCGGGCATCATGACGGAGATGGCCATCGCCGCGCTCGCCATGTTGCTCTGGGTCAATCTGGAGGAAGGCGTCGCGCGCTCGATGGCGTTCAACGCCATGCTGATCGCCGGCGTCTCCACCCTGTTCTTCAACGGCAACCCACTGCTGCGCTTCGACGGCTACTGGGTGTTGTGCGATCTGGTTGAGATCCCCAACCTCGGCTCCCGCGCGAACCGCTACATATTTTATCTGATACAGCGCTATCTGCTGGGCATCAGCGACGCGCAATCGCCGGCCTCAGCCCCGGGAGAGCCTGGCTGGTTCGTCGGTTACGGGCTTGCCGCCTTCGCCTACCGGCTCTTCATCATGTATGGCATCTCGCTGTTTCTTGCCACCAACTTCCTGGCACTGGGCGTACTGCTCGCGCTCTGGGCCATTGCCGTCATGTTCCTGCTGCCGCTCGGCAAGGGGGTGAAGTTTCTCGCCACCAGCCCCAAACTTCACAACCGGCGCAAGCGTGCCTTCGCG
>JAAETI010000599.1 GCA_024228555.1 bacterium
CACTTGGCGAGTGGCAGTAAGTGAGGTAGGTGCGGGAGGTGGTAACGCAGCAGTTGAAGCTGCACTAGCGGTGTCGCACTTTGATCCAATGGTGATCTTTTTCGTTGGAGTAGCTGGTGGAGTCAAAGATGTAAGGCTCGGAGACGTCGTAGCTTCCACCAAGGTCTACGGTTATGAGTCTGGAAAGTCTGAGAAGACGTTTCGTCCGAGAGCCGAAGTAGGGAACTCTTCACTTGCACTCGTTCATCGCGCTCGCGCAGAGGCGCGACGCTTAGACTGGCGAGAACGGATTTGCGGAAAGCCTCCAGAAAAGGCACCGAGAGTCCACGTCGGCGCCATCGCAGCTGGCGAAAAGGTGGTGGCAAACTCTCGGTCTCAAGTAGCCCGCTTTATTCGCAATCAACACAGTGACGCTCTAGCCGTAGAAATGGAGGGCCATGGTTTCTTCAAGGCACTGCATGCGAGCCCGAGTGTTCTCGCCCTCATTGTTCGTGGCATCTCTGACTTGCTCGACGGCAAGTCGCAAGACGACGATGCCGGATCGCAAGAATGTGCGTCGCGGCACGCTAGTGCGTTCGCGTTTCATATATTGTCGAAGCTAGATCCCTCAGGGCTTGGAAGTAGGAGCTTGTCTTCGGGCCGGAGCGCCAGTGGCTCCGGAAAGGAAGTTGGGGGCACGGTAGTTGAAGCTTGGCTGCAGAAGACAGTGCGCGACCACAAACACCTTATTCCACTACTTCATCGAAAGTCACGGCTAGACCTTCTTGATCAGGTGTTCGTCCAGCTTCAACTGCGAGCCGACCAGACAGCTCGCTGGCTTCCAGATGAGACCTCGTTTGACCTCTATCGGCCTCTGAGTATTAACGAAGTTCTCGCTCTGAGCAAAGAGAAATATCGATGGGTCACAAAGCGATGGATTGTGCTCGGAGATCCGGGCGCAGGTAAGACTACATTGTTTCGCCATCTGGCTGCGGACATAGCACGTTCCGGAGGACGCAAGTGGATTCCGGTTTTCTATTCGCTTCCGCGTTTAGCGCGTGAAGACGGTTGGTTTCGGGCGTAACCGGTCGCCCGCGCCCCAATCTATGCGGCGATAGCCCATTTCGCGTCGTCAGTCAGGTCAGTATGTGGATATAAGCGTTCCGTCTCCTTTACGATGCGAAACGCCTGAAACTCGTCCCATTGGTTGCCGAGGTGAATGCTCCGCAGATCCAGCATGGCTTGTGCGCCTTGGAGCACCCATTGCATCCCAGCTCTCTCCAAGCGGTCCTTGACCAGATGCCGACAGGCGCCCTCAATCACACCCGTGGCGATAGGGTAGCCCGCTCCGAGGTACTCGTGGTACTGCATGCGGTGGCGATTGTTTTCAAAGTACTGACAGATTCTCATCAGCTGTTTGTTCTTGCGGCCTCTCAGTCCGCTGAGAGTGCCCATGCGTCGCAAGCCGGTGACCACCGAACGGATCTCTCCACGGAGGATCCGAGAGACGCGTTGGCGGACAAATTGGGCGACCGCGGCGCTGCCCTTGGGATGGAAGAGATAGGCTGCGCGCCACAGGCGCGGCGTGACGTGGAGCAGATCGAGAATCTGGATGGCATGGGGAGGGAGATAGGTTTGCGCCGCCTCCCAGAGCGTGGTCTGACCGTCCATCAGCAGCACCAACGGCCTCTGCTCGAGGGAATTGCGCTCGGCGGTTTCCAGGCCCATCCAACCAAAGATCTCTTCCATGGCAGGTTGAGTGGTCCCCTCCTCGTCGCGCGCGAGGCTCGCTCGAACACGCTTATGTTGAGGGTGAGGCCGATCTCGCGTGGCCGACGTGCCAGGCCGGCGAAACAGCGAGTCCACCACGTCCTCCGGAGTCCGCTCGAAGCGGTCCACCGTGTAGGTGGCACCGACCAGCGCCATCTTTTTAGCTCCCGGTTTCGGACCTTTCGACGGCTGGTGATCCTCAATCGGCGACACGCTCGCGCGGCGGCGAATCGGAACCCCTTTACCGTCGGCACTGACCACCATCAACTCGCCCTCCTCCGAGGCCGCCGGGGCCTCCAGCGAGTCCCAATAATCGACCACCGGCGGCGCCATCTTCCGGTTCATCCGCTCCAGGCTGTCGACCGACTGCGAGAACCCCAGAATCTTCTGCAGGGTGGCGTTGGTCTCGGTATAAGGACTCTCTACGGTCAAGCCTTGATCCCAGTCCTGAAGCACATACGAGAACTTGCTCTCCGGCAACTGAAGGCGCTGGTCCAGCGGCACGAACTCGATCTCTTGTCCCTCCCGCGTCCCATACACCGCCCGAGGCAGCTCAAAGGCACCGAAGATCGACTGGTAAGGTCGCGAATGAAGCTCCGGCAACCGCTTCACGGACCGGCCATCTGGCAACGTCACTTCCTCGCCCATGTCGCCGTCGCCGACCAGCTGGAAGAACAGGCTCATCGTCTCTCGACCGATCGCCAACACCTGGCACCAAATGCCCTGCTCGACGTCATGGGCGGCGGTCCCC
>JAAETI010000600.1 GCA_024228555.1 bacterium
CTTTGCGACGGCCGATCGGACGAAGATCGGACATCACCGCAGGTATGGCCATACGGTTTTCGGCGTCACGGCGGCGACCGGTTCTATATCTTCCAGACCCGCGATTGGCACGGCGATTCCTATGACGTGGCCATGTACTTCGTTCGGGAACAGACCGCTCACTGCTCTCCTGGCTGAAGCCGGTTTCGACAACATCGAGCGACTCGACGGCATCTTGCATCAGCCGGTCATCGTTGCTCACCGCCCCAGCGAGTAGCGACTCACAAGGCCTCCGCCGCCCACAAACGCCGAACTCGGGCGACCCGTCCGGCGCAGAAACCTGGTTCGCCGACCGATCACTAGATATAGCGCCATAACGCTCACTTCGCCGACCCATCCGAGACCTGCACCTACGCGGGCGAGTGCTCATTTTGCGTCGACCTCCGATAGTGGTGGCTGGCTCGGGCCCTGAAGGACCACGGGGGGTTCGCCGGCGGTCTCAACTGGGAGTAGCGGCAGGCCGCGAAATCGATTGACAAACCGTGTCATTTCCACTGTCACGATCTGTCGTTTCCACTGTCTTCCTGTGTCGTTGCACACATCGGGGGAGAACCGCAACCCTCAACACATCCTCGAACTATACATAACGTGGATTATGGGCACACTCAACCAAGGAACGAGTTGCCTCAATCCGCCATTGAGGGCCGCATGGCTGGGTCCTCCAGGTATCCTGAGCACCAGCGTCGATAGAGGTCTTTATGCTCACTTGGACCCAGCAAGACGATGCCTGGTACGCCGAGGGCTTCCGCATCGTCCGTTACGCCCCATACCGTTGGGTCCTCACCGAACCTGACCCAGATTCCGACCCCGAGGGTCTTATCAACCTCGTTGCCCCGGCACTCCAGCCTTTGGCGACCGCAAGAACGCTCTCCGAGGCGAAGCGCGAAGCCGAGCTGCGGGATGCCTCACGACGTCGAGTTCAGCTCAGACGACGTCATGTGATGATTCTGCTGCTGGCAGTTGCAGCAACCGTATTGGCGCTAGGCGAATCGGCCGTATTCAACGTGGGCCTTATCTTCGCTGCGACCTATGTGGCCTTGAGGTCGATCGGGTTCATCCTCGGAACGCTCTTTTGGCGATCTGCCGGCAGCGCCAAGGAGGTCGCGTTCTACCAATAGCGGAATCGGCCAAGTTGGCCCGCACTACTCGCCCAGACACCTTCACGTCAATACGTCACTGTGACGTTATGCAACGCGGCAATGGTACATGTATCCTCTGTGCCACGCCAATATCCCCGGGGGCTTCCGACAATGACGACACCAGAGATCCCGATTCGTGCGGTGCCCGATGCAACCGAGGAATTGACCCCTGACGTCGATACTCTCCAGGGACGCATCGAAGAACTCGAGAAGGAACTCAGGAAAGCCGGCAAGGGATCCCGCAAGGCCGCCCAACTGCGGCCGTACCAGGTTGAGCTTCTCAAACTGCAGCGCCACCTCGAGGTTGAGAACATCAGGATGATCGTTCTGTTCGAAGGCCGGGACGCCGCAGGCAAAGGCGGGACGATCCGTCGGGTAACGCGGTACATGAATGAGAAGCGTTACCGCATGGTTGCTCTCGGCAAGCCCACGGACGAGCAACGCAACCAATGGTATTTCCAGCGCTATGTGAATCACTTCCCAACAGGTGGCGAGATCGTCCTGTTTGACAGATCTTGGTACAACCGGGCGATGGTCGAACCTGTGTTCGGGTTCTGTAGCGACGAGGAATACAAGACCTTCCTGCGCGGCGTTGTCGGGTTCGAGAAGGACTTAGTGCGTCAGAACACCAAGCTGGTCAAGCTGTACTTCAGTGTCACCAAGGAAGAGCAGGCCCGCCGCTTCCAGCGCCGCGTGGCCGACCCTCTCCGTCAGTGGAAGCTCAGCGAAGTTGACGTCCAGGCCCAAGATCGGTGGGACGAGTTCACCGAGATGAAGTACCGCATGCTCAAGCGAACTTCGACGGTCGTCGCCCCGTGGACGATTATCCGGTCGGAGAACAAGCAGCTCGCCCGTATCAACGCCATCAAGGTGATTTTGAACTCGGTCCCGTACGAGGATCGCAACCCGGACCTGGATTTCTCCGTCGATGCGGATATTGTGATCTCAGGCGCTCGCGAGCTCGAACTGATGGAAGCGGAACGGCTTCGTCTCGGTAAGTTCACGGTCTAGACAGCAACGCTTGGTCCTGTTCCTTCTTCTTTGGCGTGGCTTCACCCGACGCTGTCCGGTCTGCGGGAGCGGCAAACTATTCAGACGCTGGTTCACCATGGTCGAGCGCTGCCCGCGGTGCGACCTCAAGTTCGAGCGAGTACCAGGACATCTGGCCGGCGCACTCGGAATAAACACCGTGGTGAGCATTGTCGTGGTCGTGGTCGTCGGAATCGCAGGATTCGTCCTGACATTCCCAGAGCTCCCTCTCGCTCCCCTGGTCACGACTGCGATCACCGTTGCCACCGTGGTCCCAATCGCGTTCTATCCGTTCTCCAAAACTGTATGGACGGCAATAGACTTGCGGATGAGGCCCCCCGAACCGGGCGAAGTGCGTTCCGGCTTCGGCGACTGGATCGCGGTGCTGTAGAAGGCCAAGTGCTCCCCGAAAGTAGTCTTCGCAATGGAGACCATCGAAACCGAGCTTGACTGGCTCTCTTCCCCTGAGAACCCGCCCGTTCGATACCTCGCCGCTCGGGATCTTCAGCAACCCCAGCCTCCGCCCGCTGATCTGGCACGACTGCGCAGCGACATCATGGATTGGGCACCCCTGCGGCACGTCCTCGACCTGCAACTGGACGACGGCAGCTTTCCCTATCGACAGAAGACCCATACCGCCCAACCCACCCTTGCCGCCCTTTGCCTAATGGCGTTGTGCGGCCTGGAGGTCAGCGACGAACCGGTGTGGCGAGCCATCGACTACATAGGCGATCGCCATCTCTACAACGGAGTCATCACCTATACCGGCGGCGGGTCGGGGGTTCTCCCGTGTTACCTCGGAGTCGTCACCACCGCTCTGATCAAGATGGGGGCTGCAGACTCGGAGATCGTCGGAACATCGATCGACTGGCTTGTCGACCACCAGCGGTTCGATAGCAAGGGTCTGCATGGCGGCGGTGAGCGAACATGGCCGCTGCGCGCCCCCCAAAACTACGGGTGCTGGGAGACCGTCTCCTGCTACCACGGCGTCGCTGGTGCGTTCCGTGCCTTTGCCGCCATGCCTGCGCCACTACGCAGCCCTGAAGTCCGCCAGCGCCTAGACGAAGCTCTCGCCTACCTGCGAGCTCGACGTCTCTACAAGAAGACAGAAGGTGACACCCCACTCTTTCGACATATGACACAGTTCTTTCTGATTGGCGACTACCGGTACGACGTGATCGACATGCTTGCGGGCATAGCCGATGCCGATCCAACGCTGATCAACGAGGATTGGGTGAGCGAAGCCGTCGACGCAGTCGACTCACTCACCGACCAAGGGCTGGTGGTCCTCCGCAAGAACTACGGACGGCATTTGGTGGATCCGATCCCCCTCGAGCCAATCGGCGAACCGTCCCGGTTCCTGACGTACCAGTGGCTCCACGTCTCCAAGAGCCTTGCCCGAGCCCGCTCCAGCTAGCACCTCGAGACGTCGGATTCCCGGGAGTATATGCCGCTTGCCGATATATCGGTGTCCGCTATAATCCGCCTATGCGAGAACCCACATACTTCATCCTTACTGCTCTGCTGGACGGTTCGCTACACGGGTACGGGATCATCAAACGTGCCGAAGAACTGTCAGGCGGTCGCATCCGACTCGCCGCTGGCACACTCTACGGAGCACTCGATCGCCTCGTTGAGACTGGCGATATCGCCGTAGACCGCGAAGAACACGTCAGCGGGAGGCGACGCCGCTACTACCGCATCACCGAGAGAGGTGAGGGCGCGGTCGCTGCTGAAGTAAGGCGAATGCAGTCGGCGATCGCAGCTGCAGGGACTAGAGCGTTCATCACCGCGCCAGGGGTTGCGACATGAGTGGATACGGCTTGGTGAGCCGCGCCTATCCCCGCCAGTACTGGGATGACAACGGTGAGGAAATCCTGGCTGTCGCCAACGAAGTGTCTGCGACCGCCTGGTCTCTCCGACAAGCATTGAGCTTGCTCGGCGGCGGTTTACGAACTCGGGCAAGGTTGGCAACCCGGAGCACCATGCGTGGCGTATGGGAGAGCGGAGCACGGATCGCTCTACTGCTAACCCTTGGACTCCATATTGCCGGCGGGCTGAACTCGGTAGTGCGCTCAGATTGGTTCTTCGAGCCGGTCCAGGCAGGGATGCTGGGTTCGTCGGTGGGTGCGTTCGTCGTCCTGCTGAGACGGTTCGGGCTTCTGGCTGCCGTGTTGGTTAGCGTTCAAAGCGTGTTCGTTGCGTGGAATGCCACGCAACAGTTCTTCTGGCCTCCGTCGCAGATCGGCGGCCGGATCTCGCTAGTGGCCTACCTCGTGGGCCCTGCTCTGACCTATGTCGCACTTGCCTGGTGGTTGGTCCTGCGAGGTGGTGCAGTGAAGTCGGTCGCGGTGCTCGGTCCGCTGGCTGGCGTAGCTGCGGCGACCGCTCTGATTGGTACCCCGGATTGGTTCCTAGTTGGGATACCGCTCGCCCTCCTCGCGGTTGGTCTGGTCTTGGCTTTATGCGACCCGCGCCTGTTGGCAGCCATGGTCTTGGTCGGGCTCATATGGCTTGTGAGTGCACTGCCGCTAGCGCTGACCAAGGAAGATACCGGGATCGGCCACTGGCTACCGCTTGCGCTCATGCTCGGCCTCCTCACGATCTTCACGCTCATAGTCCGCTGGTCGGCGCGGCGGATGATCGCTACATAGGGGTGACCCAGGGGGATGCGGCCTGTCGAGTCTGCAGAAAAGCGCAACCCTGGGACTCTGCTAAAAGCCTGGTTGGTCGCACCGGGTGCATGGCCACACCTCCCTGGGTCCGTTCGTCTCGCTATGAGGATTCTTGGTGTCCACTCGTTTGCTGTCGCAGACCGGCGTTAACTCCTAGCCGCCCACCGCAATCGGCTCGACGGCGATATCCTGGAGGTCCC
>JAAETI010000601.1 GCA_024228555.1 bacterium
CGGGTCCGATTCAGTGAGGAAGATCCAGTTACAGTGTTCTCGAGCGCCGAAATGCAAAGAAGGCTCGACAACGCGCGGCGTGTCACTGCCGACCAGGGCATCGACGCCATTGTCATCAACTCCGTGCACAACACGCTGTACTACAGTGGATTCTGGATGGTCCCCTGGGATCGATACCAGGGAATGATCATTCCTCGGGAAGGGGAGCCCGCTGTCATTGCGCCACGCACTGAGTTCGACAGACCTCACCGGATGAATGTGTTCAAAGACGTCAGGATTTGCTGGGACTCGGAATCTCCCGTCGACGGCATCGTCGCCATGATCGGGGACGTGCTCGCCGAGCGCGGCATCCATGGCGGGATGATCGGATTCGAGGAAACCTTCGCCTCCTACGAGCTTTATACGAAGCTCCGTACGGGGCTACCGAAGTTCGACTTGAGGTCCGCCGCGGATTAGGTCGCGAGATTTGTGGTGGGGTTGATGGTGTAGTTCCACTCGGGATGCCAGTCGTGGTGTGGGTTGAGTGGGAGCGCGGCGAGGGCGGTGTCTGTGATCTTGACTCCGGTCGGGTAGAACTCGAGGTCTTGTTCGGCGTTGATCTTGAGTCCGGCCTTGGTGGTCGTGGAGGCGATGAGTTCGACGATGGTGCGCAGGTTGGTGAGGGGTTCACCGCGCCAGTTCATTGAGATGTGGCTGAACATGCGGTGTTCGATCTTGTTCCACTTCGATGTGCCTGGCGGGTAGTGGCAGACCGTGATGCGTAGGCCAGTCTCGGCTGCGAGGTCGGCGAGGTTCTTCTTCCAGGCCCGTACCCGGTAGCCGTTGGACCCTCCACAGTCAGCGGTGATCATGAGACGCTTCGCGTTCGGGAATCGGGCCTGACCCATCTGGGTCCACCAGCGACGGATCGACTCGACCGCGAACTGGGCTGCGTCGGCCGTGTCGCCGACGTTGACCCAGCCTTCGTTGTTGAACACGTCGTACACCCCGTAGGGGATGGCCTTGGGGTACTCGCCGACCGGGAAATCGTGACCCTCAACCTCGACGGGTTCTGCCTTCGTGCGCCATTCGCGCCCTTTGTTGTAGTAGTTCCCGATCAATTCCTTCTTCTTGGTGTCCACTGAGATGACCGGCTGATCATCGGCGAGGAACCCTTCAGCCATGTCGTTGATGTAACGGAACTGGGCGTCACGATCCGCGTGCTGGTTTCCTTCCTTGGTCTTGGCAGGAGCTTGCAGCGAGTAGCCCATCTCGGGCAGGAGCCGCCGGACCGTCTCAGCAGAGATCGTCCATTCCTTGGCCCGCAATGCGTCAGCGAGGTTGTACGTCGACTTGCACGTGTAACGCAACGGTGACTCGGGATGGCCACGCGCTTGGGGCCACACCAGATCATCAAGTGCGTTCAGCAGACCGGGCTGACGATCAATCACCGATTTCGCGCCACCCCCACGTGCACGCTGCCGACCCACATCACCAACCGGAATCTCGCCACGAGCCTCCTTCGCAGCACGCAACACCGTCGACGAACTCGCACCCGTCGCCTCCACCACCCGCGCCTGGCCACCCCAACCCAACGCCACCACCATCTCACCCATCACCAGCCGACGATCACGCTCCCCCAACATCGGCAACACACTCCCGAAGAACCCCTTCAACGCCTCATCAG
>JAAETI010000602.1 GCA_024228555.1 bacterium
GACTGGCGAGTTGGGGATCGGTCCAGGCGTCTGGCCCTTCGGCCACCAGGTGGGCGGGAATGCCGTGAGCCTGCAGCCGGGAAGTGAGGCCGGCTGCATCCTGGATCTTCGTCCAGTCAGCAACTGCTTCGTCGATCAGGTCTCGTTGGTCCAACCGCTCTGCGCCGCTCAGGCCGGAGAGATCGCTCCGGCGCATCTCTCGTGCCAACGCTTGCCACTGCTCGTCGGTTTCACACACTATGGCGATCCAGCGATCGTCACCCTCGGCGGGATACACGGCATGGGGGCAGAGCTCAGGGTCGAGGTTGCCCACCCTTGTGAGCTTCGTGCCCTTCGTCTGGCGTTCGAGAAGGGCAGGGGTGAGGAAGTGGGTGGCCGCTTCCATCTGGGAGAAGTCGAGGTACTGGCCCTCCCCAGTTCGGCGCTGATGATCAAGGGCGGCCAGAATCGCCATCACGCTGAACCGGGGGGAGGTGAAATCGGTATAGGCCATGTAGGGCCCCGCAGGCGCTCGGTCAGGCCACCCGGTCAGCTCGAAGAACCCGGCAACGGCGGCAGC
>JAAETI010000603.1 GCA_024228555.1 bacterium
GGCTCTTCTTCCAAAGATTGGTCGACCAGCTCACTTCGTCTGGGATTGATCGCCCGGTAATGACGTTGGATTTGAGCGAAGTAACGTTCATCGAAGGCCAGGCTCAGCGCCTCGAGAAACTCGGCAATCTCGTAGGCGGCCTCATCGGAAAGGTTCGGGGGAAAGGAAAGGCCGAGGGGAGGCAAGCCGTCCGACAAAGGTGTTGCGTTTTACGACAGAAACGAGAGAAAGTCATTTAACTTCCGTGGGTTACGTGGCTCTCGTCTGCGAGATATTTTTTTCACTGCCAAATCGTAAATATTCGGTCTGCCCATCCCCTGAAAAATCAACGAGTAAGCGGATCGCGGAAGCGCCGATCCAGGGGGTAAACCCATAAGTCCTTGATCGGTACGCTCTGTTTTCCGGCGGGGCCGAGCTTGCCGCGGCCTTGAGTTTGCCCCAGATAGATCCAGTTGGCGGCCTTGTAGCAGGTGCCTTGGAAGCGGGGTTTCTCGACAAAAGTCTCCAACAGAACCGGGCGGTATCCGTAAACCTCCAGCCACTGATCGGGGAGCGTTCTGGCTACCTTAGCCAAGATCATGGAAGCCAGGTTTTTCGACTGGATCCAGGGCAGGATCAGAAACCGGGCGTTGTTGACGATCAGTGGGAGATTTCGCTGGCGCTGTTCGTGGGTCCAACCGATGTACCGATCCCGCGGTGCGCTTTGCCATGCGGCGGCGCCAAAGCCGAGCAAGGCGATGGGTTGCTCGGCGGAGTAGACGATATAGCGTAGCTGCGCCCCGGGAAGGGGCTTGTGTCCGAGGTAATGGTAGCGCTGGATATACTCGTTCCAGAGGCGCGAGTCGGATTTTTGGCGCACGCGCCGCACCGCCAGTGGCATGAGCGCACGGGCGGGTTGGTCGAGCGGGGGTCCCGGATCGCTGCGCGGGCCGATGCGCACCCGCGGATCGGGTGGCTTGCGCCGGGGCGGGGGCAGCCCGATAAGCCCATCGGCCTGCATCCGCAGCATGGCGACCCGGGCGGACATCTCTTTCAGTCCGCCATCGGCCTTATACCAGGCCAGCATCCGGCAGGTCAGCCGCGAGAGCTCGGCGCGGGTACGCGCGGGATCCTCGGCGATGAGATGGCGGATCAGCTCGATCTCATCGGCGTGGAAGTCGCGACCGCAGTAGCGATGACTCAAGAGCTGTCGTGGATGGGGGCCGGCTCGGCGGGTGCGGCGGGAGGCGCCCGGACAGGATGGGGTCGACCGAGTGCAGTCCGGCGCCTCTGGTCCATCGACCAGGGGAGAAACGGATCGATATCCCGGGGTGCACTGCCGCCATTTTCCGCACAGGCGGTGAGATAGAGCGTCAGCCAGTGGCGTGGATTGATGCCCCAAAGCACCAGGGTCTGCAGGATGGCGAAGAGCATGGCGGCCAGCTGCGCGCTCCAGATGCTTCCCGACCCGTAGTAGCTCTTGCGGCCGGTCACCGGATTACGGATGGAGTTCTCGCCCCGGTTGTTGTCCATCGGGACTTCGGGGTGCTCGACAAACACGGTGAGTCCCGACCAATGCTCGAGCAGGCTCTGGAGCACTTTCTTTTGCTTCGTTTGTGCGCCCTTCGACAACGCGGCGGCCGGCGCACCCGGTGCACCTTCACTGTTGGCGCCATCGCCGTTGTCCGCCACCACCTGGGTTGCCTCCTCATGCATGCGTTGCAACTGGGCCTGCAGGGCCTCGTGGTAGTGGTTGAAGGCAGCGGACTGTTCCGTCAACGCCCGCTCGGGATCCCACTGCTCGAGACGCAGCCGATTGAGGTGGTAGAGCATTCCGATACGCCCCTTCCACACCAGCGCCCACTCCTCCAACTCGGAGAAGGCGCGTCCGGCATCCAGGAAGTCGCGTCGCACATGGGCCCAGCAGAAGGCGAGCAGGATGTTGGCCGCCAGCCGGGCGAGCTTTTTGTAGGCGCTGTAGCGATCGCAGACGATAATGACCTTGCCGTCCACCTGCAGGCCGGCGAAGTGCGCGCCGGGCAC